>JAYUYB010000112.1:0-5316 GCA_043752655.1 Chloroflexota bacterium | reverse complement strand
GGTTGAGCAGCATCTGCTGATCGCCGCAGCAGCGCTGCTTGTAGAGCACCAGGCGGCTCAGGGCCCACTGCTGATCGTGCTAGAAGATATTCACTGGGCAGACGAAGCCTCGCTCCAGCTGGCGGTCGAGCTGCTGCGACCGGGCGTGGAGGGGCGGCGCTCCTCGCTTTGCCTCGCCCTGTCGCACCGCCCGCTTGACGGGCCGCCGTCGGTGGCGCTGGCAGCCCTGCGCGCCCACCCTGGAGCAATTCGCGTTACCGTGGGGCGGCTCTCTAGCGACGAGATCATCGCGATGATCAGTGCCCAGCTGAATGTGCAGGCCGTCCACGACGATCTGCGCCAGCATGTGGAGCGCTACACCGAGGGGCAGCCGCTCTTTATTAAGGAGTATCTGCGGGTGCTACGCCAGCACGACCTGGTGCGCGTGGAGGATGGAGTCGCCCGCCTGGTGAAGAGCTACGTGACGGTGCAAGTCTCTAGCTCGGCCCAAGGCGTGATCCAGGCACGCGTTGATCGGCTCGACATGGCGACGCGCCTGACGCTGAAGGTGGCGGCGGTGCTTGGGCGCAGCTTCTCGCTGCGGCTGCTGGACACGATTCACCCTGCGCGGCCCGCGCCAACCACGCTGCGCGAGCAGCTGAACACCCTGGTGGAGCTCCAGATCATCGACCTGGAGCTAGAAGATCCCGAGCGGGTCTACCGCTTCAAGTATGGAATCACGCACGAGGTGGCCTACACCAGCCTGCTTTTTGGGCAGCGCAGGCAGCTGCACGCCGCCGTGGCCGACTGGTACGAGCAGGGCTACGCACACGAGATCGCGGGCGGCAGCGCGGCGATGGCGGTTTTCGATGTGCTGATCGACCACCTGGGGCGGGCCGAGCAGTGGGAGCGCCAGGCGCACTACTGCCAGATGGCGGCCGAGCAGGCGGCGCGCCAGTTTGCCACGGGCGCCGCGCTGCGCTACATCGAGCAGGCGCTGGTGTTTACGCAGCGCCAGGCGGGGCGCTTCGCGCTGCTGCTGTTGCGCGTGGCGCTGAACGAGCGGGTGGGCAACCAGGTGATCCAGGCCGAGGATCTTGATCAGCTTGATGCGCTGGCGACGCAGCTTGGCGGGCAGCTGCCACGCGCCTACAGCGGCTACTTTCGGCTGCGCTACCTGCTGGCGATGGGTTTTCCACAGCTAGTGGTAACCCAGGCCGCAGCCGCATTGCGGCGGCTTCAGCGCGCCGAGCAGCGCGCGGAGGGCGCCGAGCAGCGCGAGCTGCGTGTGCTGGGCGCGGCCACGAAAGCGACGCTCGCGGCGGCGCGGGCGTCGCTGGGGCTTGCGTTGAGTGCGCGGGGCATGTATCGGCGCGCCCTCGATCTGTGTTGGGCCGAGGAGCCCGTGAGCCTGAGCGGCCTGGCAGCGCTGGTGGCGCTCGACACGCGCAGCATCGCCGCCCGCTGCCTGGATGGGCTTGGGGGGCTGGATCTGGCGGCGGGGCAGTTCGAGCAGGCCATGCAGTGCCAGCGTCAGGCGCTGGAGCTAGCGCGGGCGGCAGGCGACTGGTGCGCGGAGGCCCGAGCCCGAACCCAGATCGGCAAGATCCATCTGGCGCGCGGGCAGAGCGTGGCGGCGCTGGAGGAGACGCGGGCGGCCCTGACGATGAGCAACGCCGTGGGCGACCGGGCCGGGCAGACGCTGGCCCTCCAACAGCTGGCGGCGATCAGCGCGGCGGGCGGCGACTACGCGGCGGCCACGCGCGACGCCCACTACGCCCTGGCGATCAGCGCGGGGGCGCGTGCGCGCATGCTGGAGGCGCAGCTCTGGGACGATATGGCCTACTACGCGAACGCTCAGGGGCTGGAGGAGGAGGCTACGGCGGCGCGCCTGGAGGCCGAGCGGGCGCGCCGCGCACGTATGCCAAGCGCTGAAGTAGCCCGGCTCGCCCTCGCCACGCCAGCGTATGTGGGCTGAGGCAGCGTATGCGTGCCGGGGATTATATCCACAGATGACGCCTTTCCGTTCGGCAATCCAAAATAGGGTTACACGTCGGTGGCCGCGAAGGCGGCCGCAATGATACTCTCGGTATCGATGGCGAAGGCTTTGTAGAGCGCGTCGCGCCCGCCCGACTGGCCGAAGCCGTCCACGCCGAGGGCCGTCACCGGGGCGCCATACACGCCGCCGAGCCAGGCCAGCGCGTGGGATGCCGCGTCGTGAACGGTTACGATTGGCGCGGCGGCCTCGTGGGGCGGGATGAGCCACGCCAGGTCGCCGCCGCCCCGCCAGCGCTCGTAGAGCCGACGCGGGCTGGTGAGGTTGAGCACGTTTACCGCCACGCCCTCGCGCCGCAGGTAGGCCGCCGCCGCCAGCGCCTCGGGGATCAGGGCGCCACAGGTGGCGAGCTGCACCACAGGTGCGCCGGGGTGATCAGTATGATCATGCCGATCCACCAGGCGGTAGCCGCCCAGCAGCGTCTGGCGGCGCAGCTCCACCGGCCCGAGGCGGCGCAGCGCGGGCGCCAGCAGCTCCTGATCGATCGGGCGTGTCGAGAGGCGCAGGTAGGTCGAGCGGCCGCCCGCCCGGTCGGCGCACTGGCGGATCGCCTCCAGCATGATCCAGGCGAGCTCCTGGGCGAAGGCGGGCTCGAAGCTCTCCAGGTTGGGCAGCTCGATGCCCAGCGACGGCGTGACGGTGGACTGGTGCGCGCCGCCCTCGGGCGAGAGCGTGATGCCCGACGGTGTGCCGGCCACAATAAACTTCGAGCCCGAGTAGAGCCCGTAGATCAGCGCGTCGAGGCCGCGGCAGACGAAGGGGTCGTACACGGTGCCGATCGGGATCAGCGGCTCGCCCACCAGCTCGTGCGCGAGGCCGAGCATGCCGAGCAGCATAAACAGGTTCATCTCTGAGATGCCCAGCTCGATATGCTGGCCCGTCGGCCCGCGCTTCCAGCGCAGCAGCCGGTAGACCTCGGCGCTCTCGAAGTCCGGCTCCTCACGTGGGGCGTACACGCCGGTCTTGTTGATCCAGCCCGCAAGGTTGGTGGAGACCGAAACATCTGGCGAGGTGGTGACGATGCGCTCGCGCAGGCCGGGCAGGTCGGCCAGGCGCATCAGTGCGCGCCCAAAGCTATCCTGGGTGGAGCTGCTGCCGGTGGTGGGGATGTCGAGCTCGGCGGGGATGGCGGCGGCCAGCGTGGCGAGGGCGGGCGAGGGTGCGGGCACAGACACATCGCCGTAGAGGCGTGCGGCGGCCTCGGCGCAGAGGCGCCCCTCAGGCGTGGCGGGGTCGAAGGCGGCCCAGGGGCTGGCGGCTGCGGCGCCGAGCTGCGCGCACAGGGCGTCGATCTGCTCGGCGGTGAGCAGCTGCGAGTGGTTAAGCGGGTGGCCGGCGGTGGGCAGGCCCCAGCCCTTGATCGTGTAGGCGAAGATGATCGTGGGGCGGCGCGGCTCCGCGTCGGCCTGGGCCAGCACATCCAGCAGCTCGCCAAGATCGTGGCCGCCGAGGTTGGCGAGCACGGCGGGCAGCTCGCTGTCGGGGAGGTCGGCGAGCAGGCCGGTGAGGGCGGCGTCGCCGCCGATGAGGCGCGGGCGCAGCTCGGCGCCGGGCAGGCGGATGAGCGCCTGGTACTCCTCGTTGCGCATCTCGTCGATGCGGCGGCGCAGGGCGCGGCCACCACGCTTGGCGAAGAGCGCCTGGAGCCGCAGGCCATACTTGGCCTCTAGCACGCGCCAGCCGCTCTCCGCGAACAGGCGCTTGAGGTGGGCGGCGCGGATGCCGGGCACCACCCGATCCAGGCTCTGGCGGTTCAGATCGACGATCCAGAGCAGGCGCTCCAACCCGTCCAGCGCCGGGTCGAGCACCGCCTCCCAGACGTTACCCTCGTCTAGCTCGGCGTCGCCCACCAGCGCGATGAAGCGACGCTCGTCTGGGGCGCCAAAATGTGAGGCGGCGTAGCGCCCGGCGAGGGCGGCGAAGGCAGGCGCCACCGCGCCGAGGCCCACCGAGCCGGTGGAGAAATCGACCGGGTCGGGGTCTTTGGTGCGCGAGGGGTAGGCCTGGAGGCCGCCGAACTCGCGCAGCGTGGTGAGGTAGCGCTCGGGGAGATTGCCGAGCAGATACTGGATGGCGTGGAAGACCGGCGAGGCGTGCGGCTTGACGGAGACGCGGTCGCCGGGGCGCAGGTGGTGGAAGTAGAGCGCCGTGAGGATGGTGACCATCGAGGCCGACGATGCCTGGTGGCCGCCGACCTTCGTACCGTCCGGGTTGGGGCGCACGTGGTTGGCGTGGTGAACCATCAGGGCAGCGAGCCAGAGCACACGCTGCTGGACGCCGGCGAGGGTCTGGAGCAGCGCGGCGTCGGGGGAAGCTGTGGCGTCCCTGAGCTCCGTCGCCAGGCGACGCTGCCGGGTGGTGGCCATGGGGGCGTATCCATTCTGTGCGGCGGTTTGTTTCAGCGGCATTATACGAGATCACAGCGCTCGCGCGGGGCGAAGATCGGCGGTACAATTGGAGCGCTAGTGTTCGCGCAGCCTGACTGAAGGAACGATTATGCAGCCCGAGTGGAGCGGCGACCCTGAGTTTGGACCGATGCTGATCCTGATCAGCGTGACTGGCCTGATCTGTTTCCTGCTGATGGTCTGGGTTTTTGCCTTCTACATGTAACACAGCCCGCCCCGTCGCAGCCTGCCCCGGCCCGCCGGGGCAATTCCTTGCACACAAAATAGTTGACAAGTCCAATATATTGCGGTAGCATCGAGTCACCGCACAATCGCTGGATTGTGGCGGAGCAAAGCTGTTGTGAGAGCGTGCCATGCCTGAGATTGTAAGCGCGGACTCAGCCCAGATCGAGGCGTACCGACTGTTCCTCAAGCTGCACAAGCGCTTCCAGGAGCTGAACCGCGACGAGTTTCGGCCCTACGACCTTTCGACCTCGCAGTACGCGATCCTGTTTCACGCCAGCGCGGAGGGCGTGCCGCTGAGCAAGATCTGCGAGGAGATGGTGGCCGACAACAGCAACCTTACGCGCCTCGTGGATCGCTTGGAGGCGCGCGGCCTGGTGCGGCGCGCCGCCGACGCGCGCGACCGGCGGGTGACGCTGGTGCAGCTCACGGCGGAGGGCCAGGCGCTGATCGACGAGCTGCGCCCGCGCCATCGCGTCTACGTGGAGCAGCGCATGAGCCACCTCACACCTGAGCAGCTCGTCGCGCTCCACGAGGCGATGCAGACGCTCTACACGGCTCTGGATAACGAGTCGTAAGGGCGACTCGCGAGCCACCCTTACCGAAACTTTATGGCAACAACAGTCTCTGATGGCGGCGAGCTGCGCGTGCCGC
>JAYUYB010000111.1:0-5318 GCA_043752655.1 Chloroflexota bacterium | reverse complement strand
CGGCGGCTCTGCGCGGCATTCCCTACGCCCCGATGGCCGTGGTGCATCTCGGCTACGAGCGTGCGCGGGTCGCCCACCCGCTCGACGGCTTTGGGCTGCTCTGCCCCGCCGTGGAGCGGCGCAAGGTGCTGGGTATCCTCTGGCCAACGAGTCTGTTCCCGGAGCGGGCGCCGGAGGGCGCCGTGCTCACCACCAGCTTCGTGGGCGGGTCGCGCATGGCGGCGCTGGCGGCCCTGGGCGACGAGGAGCTGATCGCGCTGACCCGCGCCGAGCACGAGGCGATCCTCGGCGCAAGCGGCGCGCCGCGCATGGCGCGGGTTACGCGCTGGGGCCAGGCGATCCCGCAGTATGTCGCGGGGCACAGCGGGCGCGTGGCAGCGCTAGGCGGGCTGGAGGCGCGCTGGCCGGGTCTGCACCTGCTGGGCAACTACCGGGGCGGTGTGAGCGTCGCGGCATGCTGGCGCAGCGGCGTGGCGCTCGGCGAGCGGATTGCGGCACAGCAGCATAGCGCCAGGGGCGTCGTATGACGATCATCAAGAACCTCAGGCTTGGCCTCATCCATGTGGCCGTGGCAGTGAGCCTGGTGCCGATCACGGGCGTGCTCAACCGGATCATGATCCACGAGCTGGGCCTGCTGGCGAGCCTAGTGGCGCTGCTGATCGTGCTGCCGCACCTGCTTGCGCCCATGCAGCCCTTCATCGGCCAGTACTCCGACGAGCACCCGATCTTGGGCTACCGGCGCACGCCCTACATCGCCGTCGGCCTGCTGCTCTGCATCGGCGGCGCCGTGCTCACACCCTTCGCCGCGCTAGCCATGGGCAGCAGCTTCTGGCCGGGCCTGGCCTTCGCCGTGGCCGCCTTCCTGCTCTGGGGCCTCGGCTACAACCTGGCCGTGGTGAGCTACCTCTCGCTCGCCAGCGACCTCTCCAGCGAGCAGCAGCGCTCACGCACGATCGCCGTGATGTGGTTCATGATGATCGCCAGCGTGATTGTCACGGCGATCAGCACCGGCCGCGCCCTTGATCAATACTCGCCAGAGCGGCTCGTGCAGGTCTTTCTGGCCTGCGGCGTGGTCGCCCTTGTGCTGGGCGCCGTCGGGCTGGTGGGGCTAGAGCCAAGAATCCAGAGCGAACAGGGAACAGGGAACAGGGGACAGGCGTCGCCTGATCGCACAAGCGCCCGCGCCGCAATTGCGGCCGTGATGAGCAACCCGGTGGCAAGGGCGTTCTTCGTCTACCTGACGCTGCTGCTGGCCGCTATTCTGGGGCAGGACGTGCTGCTGGAGCCGTTTGGCGCCGAGGCCTTCGGCATGAGCGTGCGCGAGACCACGCAGCTCACCGCCACCTGGGGCGCCGCCACCCTGATCGCCCTGCTGCTCCAGGGGCTGCTGCTCAGTCGCTTTCTTAGCAAGCGGGCAGGCGCCACGCTCGGCGCCAGCGTGGCCGCGCTGGGCTTCGGCCTGATCGCCCTGAGCGGCATCCTGAATGCCCAGGCGCTCTTTGTGCCCGGCATCGCCGTGCTCGGCTTCGGCACCGGCATCGCCACCACCACCAACCTGGCGCTCATGCTCGACATGACGACCCCGCAAAGCGTTGGGCTCTTCATCGGGGCCTGGGGCGTGGCCGACGCCGCCGCACGTGGCCTCGGCAACCTGCTGGCGGGCGTCGTCCGCGATCTAGCCGGCCTGCTGCTCGGCAACCCCGTGGCAGGCTACATCACGGTCTTTCTGCTGGAGGGCCTGATGCTCTGCGTCGCCCTCGTGCTGCTACGCCGGATCGATGTCGCCGCATTCCGGGGCGAGCGCCCAAGCCTCACGCAGCTGATCGCGGTTGCGGGAGACGCGTAGCGCAGAGCGGCGAGGGCGAGACGCGCACGACGAATAGGTGATTGACAGGCCTGTAAAAGCTGTGATACTGTACACAAGTGCATAGATTTGCTAGGTTTTAGGGAGCATTCGGTAGGTTTCCTGGGGGTGCGTGACATGAGACTCATCCTGGCCGGCCTGGACCACACCACTGCCCCGGTGGACATCCGCGAGCGACTTGCCTTCAGCCCGTCCGACATCACCGCGGCGCTCACCCGGCTTACGAGGCCGTATGAGGGGCGCGAGCCGCCACTCGCCGAGGCCGCGATCCTCTCGACATGCAACCGGGTCGAGATCTACGGGGTGGCGCATGGCGGCAGCACAGCGGAGAGCCTGGCGCGCTTCCTGGCGGAGTTCCACGGCCTGGCCGAGGCCGAGTTCGTCCACACGCTCTTCTTTTACAACGGCGACACCGTGGCCCGCCACCTGTTCGCCACCTCGTCGGGCCTGCGCTCGCTGGTGCTGGGCGAGGCGCAGATCCAGGGGCAGGTGCGCAGCTCGTTTGAGCAGGCCCAGGCGGCGGGCAGCCTTGGCCCGGTGCTGCACCGCATGTTTCAGCACGCGCTAACGGCGGGCAAGCGCACCCGCAGCGAGACGTCGCTCGGCCAGGGTGCGGCCAGCGTCTCGCAGGCAGGCGTGGAGCTGGCGAGGCGGCGGCTTGGCGAGCTGCGCGGCCGCTCGGTGCTGCTGGTTGGCGGCGGCGAGGTGAGCGAGCTGGCGGCCCAGAACCTGCTCGCCAACGGCGCCGACCGCCTGATGATCGTGAATCGCACGCTGGCCCGTGGCCACGAGCTGGCCGCGCGCTACGGCGCCGAGGCGCTCACCTTCGACGAGCTGCCCCAGGCCCTGGCCCGCGCCGATATTCTGATCAGCTCCACCGCCGCGCCCGTGCCGATTATCTACCGCAGCCATGTGGCCGACGCCATGGCCGCCAAGCTGCTGCTGCGCGCCATCGGTGACGCCGACACGCAGCCCGAGATGCTGCTGATCGACCTGGCGGTGCCGCGCGACATCCACCCCGAGGTCGCCACGCTGCCCGGTGTTCACCTCTGCACCGTCGACGACCTGCAAGAGGTGGTGCGCGCCACGCTCGGCCACCGCGCTGAGTCCGCCGAGCGCGCCGAGCAGATCACTATCGATGAGGTTCACGCCTTCGAGGCCTGGCTGCGCACCCAGGAGGCGGTGCCCTGCCTGACGATGCTGCGCGAGCACGCCGAGAGCCTGCGCAACGCCGAGCTTGAGCGTGCCCTCCGCCGCCTGGTCGACATCTCGCCGGAGCAGCGCACGGTGATCGAGGGCATGACGCGCAGCCTGGTGAATAAGCTGCTGCACACGCCCACCCGCCGCCTGCGCGACGCGGCCGCCCAAGGCGATGGCCAGCGCTATGCCGCTATGGTCTCTGAGCTGTTTAATCTGGGGCCCGCATGAAGAAGCTGATCCTCGGCACGCGCGGCAGCAGGCTCGCCCTCGCCCAGTCGGAGCTGATGGCCGCCACGCTGCGCGCGCTGCACCCTGGCCTGGAGGTGAAGCTTCTTGTGATCAGCACCAAGGGCGACCGCGTGCTAGACGTGGCGCTCTCTGCCGTCGGCGATAAGGGCCTGTTTGTCAAGGAGCTGGAGACGGCGCTGCTGGAGCAGCAGGTAGACCTCTGCGTGCATAGCTGCAAAGATCTGCCCTCGCAGCTGCCCGCTGGGCTTGTGCTGGCCGCCTTCCCTGAGCGGGCATCGCCGCTGGATGTGCTTGTGGTACCCGCGCGTGACAGGGTGACAGAGTGGCAAGATGACAAGGTGAGAGCGCTTCAGATACAAGACGATACTGAAGGGGCCGCTAGGCTCACCCTGTCACCTCCTCGCCTTGTCACCCTGTCTGTGCTCCAACAAGGCGCCCTCGTAGGCACCAGCAGCCTGCGCCGCGCCAGCCAGCTGCGGGCGGTGCGGCCGGATCTGGAGCTGCGCGATGTGCGCGGCAACGTGGACACGCGGCTGCGCAAGCTGGCCGCCGGCCAGTACGACGCGCTTGTGCTCGCCGCCGCTGGCCTGGATCGGCTAGGGCTGGTGGGCGCAGGCGGCCGGGTGGAGAGCGACGGCGCTGCATTTGTGGCGCAGCCCATCCCCGCCGCGCTGATGCTGCCCGCCGTGGCGCAGGGCACGCTCGCGATCGAGTGCCGCGCCGACGCCGCCAGCACGCTGGCGCTGCTCGCAGCGCTCGACCACGCCGCCACGCGCGTGGCCACGCTGGCCGAGCGCGCCTTCCTGCGCCGCCTGGAGGGCGGCTGCCAGGTGCCGATCGCGGCGTATGCGACGGTGGAGGGTGGACGACCGACGACCGTCGTGCTGCGCGGGCTTGTGGGCGCGCTGGACGGCAGCGTGATGGTGCGGGGCGAACTGGCGGGCGCGCCGGAGGCGGCTGAGGAGCTTGGGGTAGCCCTGGCGGAGCATCTGATCGCCCAGGGCGCGGGCGAGATCCTGGCCGCCTTCGCAACCCGCGCCTGAGCCCCTGAGGCAAAAACTGGATCGGAAATCTGTGCAATCTGTGGATAAGCAGCCGAATCAGTCCCTACACGGCCTGCGCGTCCTCGTCCCTCGCGCCGAGGGGCGCGGCGAGGGCATGGCAGCGCGCCTGCGGGAGCTCGGCGCCGCGCCACTGGCCCGCCCCATGATCGCCTACGCGCCGCCCGCCGACGAGGCCGCGCTTGCCGACGCCCTCGCCCGCCTGGAGGCTGGAGTGTACGAGTGGCTGCTGCTCACCAGCGCCAGGGCCGTGGAGGTGGTGGCCGAGCAGCTCGGCGCGCGCGCGCCCCACCTGGGCCAGCGCGTCTCGCTGAAGCTCGGCGCCGTTGGCCCCGCCACCGCCGCCGCCTGCCGCACGCTGCTGGGCGCCGAGCCCGCCGCCGTGCCCGAGCGCTTCCTGGGCGTGGAGTTGGCCGCCGCAATGGGCGACGCAACGGGCCGCCGTGTGCTGCTCCCCAACGCCGAGGGCGCCCGCCCCGACCTGGAGAATCGGCTGCGCGCCGACGGCGCCCTGGTGGAGCGTGTGGTGGCCTACCGCACTGTGCCCGCCCCCGGCGGCCCCGAGCTGGCCGCGCTGCTGGCGGAGGGCGCGCTCGACGCGCTGATCTTCACCAGCGGCTCCACGGCGCGCTGCTTCGCCGAGCAGGTGGGGCCGGCAGGCGTGGCCGTCGCCCGCAGCCTGATCATCGCCTGTATCGGCCCATCCACCGCCGCCGTCTGCCACGAGCTTGGCCTGGAGCCAACCACTGTCGCCGCCGTCTCCAGCGAGGACGGGCTGGTGGACGCGCTGGTCGGCTATGTCGCCGCACGAGGAGAGAGATTATGAGTTTCCCTGGCATCCGCCCGCGCCGCCTGCGCCAGAGCGCCGGCCTGCGCCGCATGGTGCGCGAGGTGCAGCCCCGCGTCGACCAGCTGATCGCCCCGCTCTTCATCCGCCACGGCAA
>JAYUYB010000110.1:0-2043 GCA_043752655.1 Chloroflexota bacterium | reverse complement strand
ACCTGCCTGCCGATGCGCGCGTGGCCCTGGTCGACGACTTTCTGGCCAACGGGCGCACCGCCGTGGCCCTGGCGGAGATCGTGGCCGAGGCCGGCGCCACCCTGGTTGCGGCCATGTTTGTGGTGGAGAAGCTGTTCCAGCATGGGCGGGCCGGGCTGGAGGCGTTCGGGGTGCCCGTGGGCGCCCTCGCTCAGGTGGAGCGGCTGGAGCAGGGTCGGGTGATTATGCGCGGCGTATAGCTTGCAATAGTGAAACGCATGTGCTATAATATTCTTGCTCCTGCTGCATAGGCCGGGCGACAGAGAGGTGGGGCCAGCCAGGCCCCCGCACACACACGCAACGAGTAGCTACACAAAGTCGGAGTAGAACCGGCAGCGGCGATGCCGCCCCGGCAAGGAGAAAATCCATGGCCACCCCCAGCAGCCACGAGCGCAGCGTCACGCGCACCTACCGTGCCGCCGTGCGCCTCGGCGAAGATTACATCACCCTCGAAGAGACGATCACCCTGCCGCTTACGGCCAGCGACGACGACGTGCAGCAGGCCGTCGAGCTTGGCCTGCGCATCTACCGTGCCCAGCGTGAGGCGGTGGAGCAGCAGGTGGCGGGCATCCGCGAGTCCCAGGGCGCGCCTGCCGCGATCACCGTGCGCGACCCTGAGTCCCCAGCCAGCGAAAAGCAGCGCAACTACATCGCCACCCTCCAGGACAACCTCACCTGGTCGAGCGATCAGCTCTCGACGTACGCCGGCGAGCACAGTGTGGATCTGGTGACGCTCACCAAGGGCCAGGCCTCCACCTTCATCGATGGCCTCAAAAAGCTCGCCGACGAGCGCGTCCGCTACCAGGCCGAGCCGCGCCCCCGCGCCATCGCCGACGATCCCCTCGCCGACGGGGTCGGCTCACAGCCCGCCAGCGAGAAGCAGCTCCAGGCTCTGGCCCGGCTCGCCCAAAGCCGCGCCCTAGATCTCGACCAGGAGAGCGAGCGCCGCTTCGGGGTAAGCAGCTCCGACCTCAGCGACGAGCAGGCCCGCATGCTGCTCAGCGAGTGGCAGGTACGCCCCTCCCGCCCCGCCGCCCGCTCGTAGAGCGCGAACGGTTTGGACCACGAAGGCCGCGAATAGCAGCGAAGGGCGCGAACCGGTCGGGCTCGGTTTCGCGGTGGTTCGCGGCCTTTCGCGCCGTTCGTGGTCCAAACGGCCCTGTTCGCGCCGTTCGGGGTCCAAGCGGTTCGCGGCTCGGCTCGCGGTCCAACAGCCCGATGCGGTACAATAACCGCATGAAGACTCGTAGCATACTCGCCACGCTCCTCGCCCTCACCCTCACCGCCTGCATGCCGTTCGGCGGCACGCAGCCTACCCCAGCGCCCGGCACGGGCGCCGCATCAGCACCACCACGCCCCTCGGCGGCCGCCACCATTGCCGCCCCTCAGCCCGGCGAGCAGACGACCCCGATCGCTATCAACGGCCCCACCACCGTGCCTAGCAGCCCGTCTGCCCCCACGCAGCCCGCCGCCAGCACGCCCGAAGAGCTGGCCGCTATCGACGCCGCTGTGCGCCCCCTGCGCGATCAGGTGGAGCTTGCCAAGGCCCTTGGCACCTGCCGCGCCGCCCCGAACGACTGCCCCACCGTCGCCAGCGCTACCCCGCTCGCCGTGCAGGTCAGCGATGTGCGCCCTTTCTGGGTCACCAATCTGGCGGACAACACCCAGTTCGAGATCCAGGCCGAGCTACGCTACGTCGGCCCCGTGGTCCTGATGTATGTCGAGCAGGGGCTGGATTACAATCAGCGCGATCTGGAGCGCGCCGCGCAGACCTTCGAGCAGGAGATCTACCCGCGCACCCGCGAGATCTTTGGCTCCGAGACGCAGCCAGGCGTCGATGGCGATAGCCGTATCACCATTCTCAATGCTAACGACCCCAGCGGCCAGGTGCTGGGCTATTACTCCTCGCAGGACTCGCTCACCCGCCAGGTGAACCGCTACAGTAACGAGCGCGAGATGTTTTTTATGAACATCTCGCTTATGGCCTTCGACGATCCGACCTAC
>JAYUYB010000109.1:0-5321 GCA_043752655.1 Chloroflexota bacterium | reverse complement strand
CGGCATCTCCCGCTCTTGCGCAATAACGCTTTCAATACTCGTCGATTCCGTCAGCTCGGTAGGCTCGATCATAGCAAGCGTCCTACCTTAATAATCAGGTCAGCATCCGCCTTGGGGTCTTACTATAATACACCGCAATTGTGGGCGCGTGTGTGCGCCCCTTGACGGCAGCGCCCCTGGCACCTAAAATCGGCTTGGAATAGAGCTTTCTAGCCAATAGGTCTGTTATGGCGAAGCGGCCGGTGATGCTGAGCGGTCGGGTGGCGGTGATCACGGGAAGCACGCGCGGGATCGGTCGGGCGATCGTGGAGCGCTACGGCTGCGCTGGGGCGCGGGTGGTGGTCTCGTCCTCCAAGCCAGAGGCGGTAGCGCAGACGGTGGCGGAGCTGCGCGCGCGCGGCATCGAGGCCAGCGGCCTTGCCTGTGATGTGAGTGAGCGCGCCCAGGTGCAGGCCTTGCTCGATCACGCCCTGGCCAGCTATGGCCAGGTAGATATTTGGGTGAACAACGCCGCCATCTCGGGGCCGTTCGCCTACACCGTGGATGTGCCACCGGGCGTGTGGGAGCGGGTGCTGGCGGTAAATCTGTTCGGCTGCCTGTACGGCAGCACGGTCGCGCTGCCGCAGATGATCCAGCGCGGCTACGGCAAGGTGATCAACCTTACCGGCGGGGGCTACAAGCGCGCCCAGCGCTTCCTCTCGGCCTACAGCGCCTCAAAGGCCGGGATCGTGCGGCTCACCGAGGGCCTGGCCCGCGAGCACGCCGACCAGAAGTTCCTCAGCTTCAACGTGCTGGCGCCCGGCATCGTGCCCACCGACATGACGCGCAACTGGGAGAGCATCGGCGCGGCCGCAGAGGCGCTGAAGGCCTTCCCCCGCGTGATGCGCATCTTCGGCACCACCGCCGAGGAGACCGCCGAGCTCGCCCTACATATGGCCTCGCCCGCCACCGACAAGGTAAGCGGCAAGGTCTTCGATGTGCTGCCGCGCCGCCGCGCGCTCTGGCGTATCGCCCAAGCCGCCGTGGGGCGGAGGTAGGGGGAAGCGACGGTGGACGGTGGGCGGTGCCGCACCTAACGACCGACGACCGACGGACGCCGACCGACGACCGACGACCGTCCACCGTCCACCGTCCAGCGTCCACCGTCCAGCGTCCACCGTCCAGCGTCCAGCGTCCACCGTCTACAGAAAGGAGCCTGGTTTGCCCACCCTGAACGAGCGCATTGGCGAGGTGATCAAGCGCAAGCGCAGCCGTGACCGGCTTACTCAGAATGACCTTGGCGGACGGATCGGGGTGAGCGGCTCGTATATCTCCGGCGTGGAGGCGGGCACCACCGGCGTGCGGATCACCGAGCTAGAGGGGCTGGCGACGGCCTTTCGCACCACGGCCATCGAGCTGATCAACGAGGCGGCGGGCAAGGACGAGTACAAGTTTACTTCCTCGAACCGCGAGCGCGACGCCTTCCTGAGCCTCTATGACGGCCTAACCCCCGAGTATAAAAAGCAGGCCCGCAACTTCCTGCTGTTTCTCAGGGAGCTCCAGACCCGCCCAGAGGAGGAGGCGTAGGGGTGCAGCATGCTGCGTCCCTAAGGTGCTGGCGCCGCCACCACAATGGCGCCGATAGTGGCCCAGGCGCTGGTATTGCCTGCGTTGTCCAGGCTCTGCACGCGCACGGCGTAGCGACCAGGCGTGAGGGGCGCGGTCTTTACCAGCGGCTCGGCGGTGAACCAGTCGGAGGTGCCCGCCGTGTCGGCGCCGATGTAGACGCGGTAGCCGGCTATGCCGGAGACGCTGTCGGTGGCGGGCTGCCAGGGCACCACCACGGCGCCAGCGGCCACACGCAGCTCGGCGATGGGCGCAGGCGCGGTGGGGGGCGTGGCATCGAAGCCGACTGGGCCGTAGCTGACCACTGTCTGCCTGCCGTCGGCGCCCCAGACGCGCACCACAAGGCTGTGCATGCCCTCGCCGGCCTCTGCCAGCTGGGCGTAGCCATCCACGTTGCGGGGGAACATGGGCGCGTCGGCGGGTGGCGCTTTGTCCCAGGCCTGGCTGATGCCGCCGCCGCCCCAGGTGGTAGTAAACTCGATCCGCTGGTCGCTGTTGTACCAGCGCTCGGGCTGGGCAGCGCTGGTGAAGCGGATCTCAGGGGCCTGAAGCGGGACGGCCTGCACGACGGCGCCGCGATGCTGGTTGCAGCCGCCGATCTCGGGGAAGTCGTAGCCCTCGGCGAAGCGTAGCGGCAGCGACTGCTTGCCGCTCCAGCCGTCGCGGTTGGCGGTGAAGGCGGTGAAGTGCAGGTGAGGCACGCCGGGGGAGCCGCGGTCGCCCGCAAAGCCGAGTGTGGCACCAACCTCGTAGGTATGGCCCCGCTGGGTGCTTACGGCGCGGGCCATATGCGTGTACATGGTGAAGAAGCCGTCGCCGTGGCTGAGGATGATCGTGCCGCTGGAGCCCTCCCAGGCCCAGATCTCGCCGCTGGCTGCGGCGCGAACTGGCGCGTCGTAGGTGGGGCCGTCCACCTGGACAAGATCGAGCGAGTAGCGGTCCCAGCTGTTGTGGGTGCCACAGCCGTAGCCCTGGATAACTCTCCACTGCTCGCCGGGGACGGTCGGCAGGATCAGGCTTGGGGCGGCGTGCGCGGCGCTTGGGGTAAGCGCGCAGATGAGGGCGGCAAACAGGGCCACGAGCCAGCCGGCAAGCAACCGTGTGGTGCTTCGGCGGGCACAGGCGCTGCAGCGCGGCAGCGTCGAGCGCAGAATCGGCAAGGCCAAACCTCCTGGTTGGTTGGGGGTGTGAAGCCCCTGATCCGCGTGGATCTGGTCGGCGCAGACAGGGCGTGCGACCACGTAGGACGGGGGCCGGGGCAGGCCCCTGGGAGCGGCGGGCGACATGGCCCGAGGCTCCACCGGGTTGCTCCGGCTGACTGGCTAAAGGGCCCGCAAGCGGGACGAGGCGCCAATCACGCGCCGACGGTCGGGGTCGGCGGCACCCGAGACGATAGCATAGGCTAGTCTATTGGTCAAATTTTCTTTACGACTGTGCTATGATTTGAAGGGTAAACCAACACCATGAGCGAGCCACTTATCCTCATCGTCGGCGCCGCCGACACAGGCCGCGCCCCCATGGCCGTCGCCCTGCTACGGCGCATGCTGCGGCGCCAGGGCGCCCCATGGCGC
Source organism: Chloroflexota bacterium (assembly GCA_043752655.1). Taxonomy (GTDB): domain Bacteria; phylum Chloroflexota; class Chloroflexia; order Chloroflexales; family Chloroflexaceae; genus OHK40. The sequence goes on along the minus strand of JAYUYB010000109.1, from coordinate 2,145 downwards.
GTCGAGTCGGCTGGGGTTGTGGGCCACGACGACGACCCCGCCGAGCCCGAGGCCCGCGACGCGCTGCTCGCCATGGGCCTGGATCTGAGCGCCCACACTGCGCGCTCGCTCAGCGACGCGCTGGTGGCCGAGGCGCGCCTGCTCGTGGCGGTGGAGAGCGGCGTGGGCCGCGTGGTGCGTGCGCGCTACCCTGCGGCGCAGCTCGTCACCCTTGGCGGCCTCGCCGGGCGCGCCCGCGACATCCCCGACCCCTTTCGCATGCAGGTGGGCGCGTGGCTCCAGTACGCCAACGAGATCGAGTCGCTGCTCGGCGCAGGCATGCCGCGCCTGCTCACGCTGCTCGGCGCCGATGGCGCGGCCGACGACGTGGTGGCAGCGCCAGCGCCAAGCGCCGCCGTGAGTCGGCTGCCGCCCGTTGCGCCAGAGCAGGCGGCGGAGCGCGTGGCGGCCCTGGAGCGCGTGGGGCGCCTGCTGAGCCTGGTGGCCGAGTTGCCCGACGTGGTGGACTGGGCGAGCGGCAGCCGCCAGATCGCCGCCGACCTTGGTGCGATGGAGCAGCCCCTGGCCCCCGCCGATCTGGCGCGCCCCTACGTGGCCATGTTGCGCGCCACGCTTGCGCTGCTCCCTGGCCGCCCCAGCGCGCCCCAGGCCACCGCGCTGCGCGGCGCCGTCGCCCGCCTGCGCGCCCCCATCGCCCCCGCCGACCTCGACGCCCTCGCGGCCGAACTGGCTGGGTTCGACGCGCTCAGCTAGTTTGGGGCGCGGCGTCACCTACGCTGTTCTGCTATACTTAAGGTACGGATTCATCTGACCTTGGAGGGGTAGTTTATGAGTCAGATTGTTGAAGTAGATGAGGGCGGAGCAATCCAACTTCCCGCCGATATGTTAGCCACTGTGAAGCCCCATACGCAATTTGCACTTGAGCGGCGTGGCACAACGCTTGTGCTACAGCCACTCACTGCGAAACCCTTCTGGATGACTGCCACACCAGAAGAGCGTGCAGCGGCCATACGCCATTGGGCAACGCTTGATCGCCCGGAATCACCACCACTGAGCGATGATGCTGTCAGTCGCGAGCAGATCTACGACTGATGACAGCTTACTTGCTCGATACCAATATCTGGTTGCGGAGCGTGCAGCGTGAAGCGCCGCAGCATCCGCTTGCAGTTGAGGCACTTGCGACCCTGCTGGCACAAGGGAATGACTTATTTATTACGGCTCAGAACGTGATCGAGTTCTGGTCTGTCGCTAGCCGACCAACAGGCGCTAATGGTCTTGGCTGGTCAGTGGAAACCGTTCGGCAAGAAATTGAGCGGCTTCAAGCCCAGGTGCCATTGCTCGATGATACTGCGGATCTCTTCACGCATTGGTTGCAGCTTGTCTCTACCCAACGTGTTGTCGGTCGGCGTGTTCATGACGCGCGGCTCGTGGCTGCAATGCTCGTTCACGGTATCACGCATCTGCTGACGTTCAATCGTGACGATTTCCGGCACTTTGCGATGATTACTGTGATCACCCCGCCCGAGCTCCTTGCCGCGCCACAGTAGCGCTACAGCGCCGTCGCCCGCCTGCGCGCCCCCATTGCCCCCGCCGACCTCGACGCCCTCGTGGATGAGTTGGCTGAGTTCGATGTGCTCAGGTATATAAAAGCGCGCCCACAAGGGGCGCCCTGACAGCGTGTGAGACGAGTCAATCCGCTCAGCACTTCGTGAGCATCGGCAGGAAGATCTGGTTGGGCTTGCTGACGCTCTGGTCCAGGGTTGCGTCGGGGCTCATGCTGTTCCAGTTGATCGCGCCGGGCGCTGCGCCGCCCACCAGGCCCAGCGGGGTGAACTTGTCGGCGGTGAGGCCGGGGAAGATCGCCCCCAGGTTCGGGTTGCCCAGCCGCTTGTAGACGATCTCGCCGAGCACCGCGCGGAAGTCCGTGGTGATGCGCAGGTCCTGGCCTTGATCCAGGTTGGCCAGGCCGGGCCAGTTGCCGTAGAGCTTGCCGCCGTTCACGTTGCCGCCAAGCACCATCATCACGTTCCCGTGCCCGTGGTCGGTGCCGTTGCTGGCGTTGCGCCCCAGGCGCCGCCCGAACTCGCTCATCACCACCACCGTCAGGCGGCCAAGGTAGTCCACAAGGTCGCCGGTGAGCGCGTA
>JAYUYB010000108.1:0-12314 GCA_043752655.1 Chloroflexota bacterium | reverse complement strand
AAGGGGCCACCGAAGACCTGGCCGGTCACGCCGGTGCGCGTGGTCTGGTACGCGGTGGTCATCAGGGCCGACTTGATGGCGGCGGGCGACCAGGAAGGGTAGAGATCTTTCATCAGGGCGGCGATGCCGGCCATATGCGGGCTGGACATCGAGGTGCCGCTGAGGAAGTCGAAGTCGCGGCCGGCGGCCACAGGCGAGTAGGCGGCCAGCACATCCACGCCGGGGGCGGTGATATCGGGCTTGAGCAGGTCGCCGTTGCCAGCCAGCAGGGGGCCGCGTGAGGAGAAGGCGGCCATTTGCGGGGCTGTCACAGTGCTGCTCGTGCCCGCGATGGTGGCGGTGGCGCCAGCGGTGGCGGCGTAGGCGCGCACGGCCACCCGGTCGGTGCTCTGGAGGTGGACGGTCGGCACGTAGTGCACATCGGCGTTCAGCGAGCTGGGCGAGAAATTCACGAGCACCATGCCCACGCCGCCGGCCTGCTGCACGGCCAGGCTCTTGTCGGTACGGGCGATCCTGCCGCGGTCGCAGACCACAATCTTCCCTGTAACCTTGGCTGGGTCGAGGGTGCCGGGGTAGCAAAGCAGCACCTGGAACAGGGACGCCCCCGTGAGGCCGACAGTGTCGGCGTTCACAATCGGGGCCGGGCCGACGCTGCCGCTCAGCAGGGCGCCGTTGTAGACCGCGCCGTTGCCGAGGGTCACGGCGCCGGTGGCGGAGCGGTTGTGGGTGCTGGCGGCGACAGTAGTGATCCAGGGGCTGGGGTGGGCGACGGTGGAGACCGTGGGGCCGCTGTTGCCGGCCGAGGCGGCCACAAACACGCCCGCGTCGGCAGCGAACAGGAACGCGATCTCCACGGGGTCGCGGAAGTTGGTGCTGGTGCCGGAGATCGAGTAGTTGATCACGTCCACACCGTCAGCAACGGCCTGGTCGATCGCGGCGACGTTGTCGGAGTTTGGGCAGCCGCCCTCACCGATGCCCCAGCAGGTCTTGTAGACAGCGATGCGGGCGCGCGGGGCCATGCCGCTGATACTGCCATAGCTCTGGCCGCCGATCACCGCGTTGACGCCGTAGTTGCCGGCGGCGGTGCTGGCGGTGTGGACGCCGTGGCCGTCGGCCGCGCGGGGCGAGTTGAACTCATAGGGGAAGCTGGCCTTGATGCCAGCATCGCCGCCGAAGCCCGCGTTGAACCACTGGGCGCTGATCAGCTTCTGGTTGCAGTCCGAGACGCTGAAGGCCTCGCCGGGCACACACTTGCCGTGCCAACCGGGAAGCTGCTGGAAGACCCGCTTGCCCTCGGCGTCGCGGTCCGAGAAGCTGGCGTTCTCCGGCCAGATGCCCGAGTCGATGATGCCGACCACCACGCCCTCGCCGGCGCCGCCGCTGTTCGGGCCGTTGGCCGTGATCGGGTTGCCGTTGGCATTGCCGCTCAGCGTGGACCAGATTCCGCCCGGCGCGTTCAGGCCGAGGAACGTCGGCGTGACGGTCGTGTCCAGCTGGGAGAGCGTGTCCTTCGTGACGGCGATCACCTGCGGGTCGGCGCTGAGGGCGGCGGCCTGATCGACCGTAAGCTCAGCGGTGAAGCCGTTGAAGGCGTAGCGGTAGCTGTAGACCTTGCGCCCGCCCACGCCGTTGACCTTGGCGTCGTGCTTGGCGTCCAGGAAGCTCACATACTTCACGACATCGGGGCTTTGCGGGTCGATCTTCTGGCCCTTGCTGGGCCGCGTGCCCTTGAGGCCGGCAACACCGCCCGTGTAGGCGACAACTGGCAGATCGATCATCTGCACGATGTACAGGCCATTGTTGCCCTTGCCATTCCCACGGGCCTTGGAGCCATCCTCGTCGCGGGCAGCGAGGGCGCCTGTGCCTGGAAACGCGAGGGCGAAGATCGCGAGCAGGGCCACGAGCATGGTGGTGACGCGGGCCATTCCTCGCCGACGAACAGGTGAAATCACAGCTCGATCCTTCCACAAACCTGGCCGCCCGCTACGTCGAGGGCGGCAACTGAAACAGAGCAACAGCCCAAAGCCACCCAACGTACCCCGTTGGACGGCCCTGCGGATAAGGCAAACTCACCCCCCACAATACATATACGTGTCGTATGAAACATATACGTGTCGTATGAAAGTGTGGTGCCGCAAGATGGCGATGCGTGAACGAAAATATGTGATAACCAGGGATGGGTGTCACAGAAGATCGTAGCGCAACAAACGGGGTTGAACCTGTCGGGGATGAAGCTGGATGCCTAAATTATAGAGATCATGTTAACGATGTCAAGGCAGATGAACGATTTGTTAGAACAAAGCTGCGCCATCACGGCGCTTTGTTGCCGGCGTAGGCGAAGCTGCTTACCAGCACCCCGCTGCGATCCGAGAGCGTGCCCGTGTCGCCGGCGTTGTTCCAGATGGTGCCACCGCTGCCCCAGTAGAGATTGGCCGCATCGTTAGTGCCGGCCTTAGTCCAGAGCTGGACAGTGGCCTCAGGGGCCAGCGTGAATGCGGGGAAAATAAAGAGATGCTTCGAGTCGCCGTCGCGCAGCGTCCAGCCTGTAAGCTCGGCGGGCGTGGCGCCGGTGTTACGCAGCAGCACATACTCGCCGTCGAGGTCGCGGCCGGGCGGGTCGTACTCGATATGCGTGATCATCACGCCGGTGGCGACAGTAACCGTGGTGATCGGCACGCTGCTTGGCGGACCAGCGGGGACGCGCACCCGGCGCACGCCTGGGGCGGCTGTGGCGCCTGAGCTGGCCTCGGCAGCGGTGGGCGCAGCGGCCATGCTGTCGGCGTCGGCGGCCCAGTCGTTGATCGCAACACCCGCGCTGTTGGCGAAGGTGCGCGGCAGCTCGGCGAAGGCGTAGCTCAGCTCGCGGACGGCGTTGTGCATATGGGCGCGCGACTGGCTGGGGAGCAGGCCGAGGCCCAGTGAGAGCAGGCTGTAGCCAAGGCGACCGACGCCGGTTGCCATATCTTCTGCCGCGTCGAGCAGCTCGTTGTTACGCCGTGGTCGCCCCGTGTTAGGCTGAGTCATTGGTGCGCTCCTTAGATCAGGGTGGATTTGTGCTTATACTACTACGGGTTTACCCGTGGGGCAACAGATTCGGCACTGATGTTGTGCGCACGGCAGGTTTGCCGCGCCCACGCGTTTGTGCTATACTGCGCGGCGGTGCGGAAAAACGCACTAAATACACACACCTCCTCAGCACAGGCGCTCCTGCCAGGCCAGCAGTCTGGTTCGTCTGTGGGTCGCGGGGGTGGCGGCTGGAACACCAGAATCCAGAGCTTAAGGAGCACAGACCTCATGACTCAGGCTACCACGAACCGCGTTGTCTCGATCAAGGCCCTCCTGGAGGCAGGCTCGCACTTCGGCCACCAGACGAACCGCTGGAACCCGAAGATGCGCGCGTATATCTTCACGGCGCGCAACGGCATCCACATCATCGACCTTCAGAAGACGGTGACTGGGCTCACCCAGGCCTACCGCTTCGTTGCGGATCTCACCGCCCGCGGCGAGAAGATCCTGTTTGTCGGCACCAAGAAGCAGGCCCAGGAGGCCGTAGTGGAGGAGGCGACCCGCTCGGGCCAGTACTACATCACCCAGCGCTGGCTTGGCGGCACGCTCACCAACTTCTCTACGATCAAGGGCCGCCTAAAGCGCCTGGCCGACCTTGAGGCCCAACGCGAGCGGGGCGACTTCAGCAAGCTCACTAAGGCCGAGGGCCTGAAGCTTGATGAGGAGATCGGCAAGCTCAACCGGGTCTTCGGCGGCATGAAGGGCATGGATCGGCTGCCCGGCGCGATCTTCATTGTCGACCCGCACAAAGAGGATCTGGCCGTGAAAGAGGCGCAGACGGTGGACGTGCCCCTGGTGGCGATGGTGGATACCAACTGCGACCCAGACCCGATCAGCTTTGTGATCCCCTGCAACGACGACGCGATTCGCGGCATCCGCCTGATGACCAGCAAGATCGCGGACGCTGCCATCGAGGGCATCACGCGGCGCGAGTCGGCCCAGAGTAACTAGCGTGAAGTCGGCTGTCTGAACTGTGGGGGGGCGCAGGCCCCTCCGCGTCACGAATTAAGGAGCGAACCGTGGCCGTGTCGATTGAGCTTGTCAAAGAGCTGCGCGAGCGCACCGGCGCCGGGATCAAAGAGTGCAAAGAGATCTTGGTGCAGGTCGACGGAAATATCAATCAGGCGATCGAGATCCTGCGCGCCAAGGGCATCGAGGCCGCCGGCAAGAAGTCCAGCCGCGAGGCGAAAGAGGGCCTAATGGGCGTCTATGTCCACTACGGCGCGCGTGTGGCTGGCCTGGTGGAGCTGAACTGCGAGACCGACTTTGTGGCCCGCACCGAGGAGTTTGGGCTGCTCGCCAACGCTATCGCCCAGCATGTTGTGGCGCTCAACCCGCGCTTCCTGAGTGTCGACGAGGTGACGGACGAGCTTGTGGCTGAGAGCGGCCAGCTGCGTGAGAAGTTCATTGAGGAGCATGTGCTGCTTGCCCAGCCCTTCGTCAAAGAGCCCTCGCGCACAATCGAAGAGAAGCTCAAAGAGGCGATCTCCAAGCTCGGTGAGAATATTGTGATCCGCCGCTTCGTGCGCTACGAAGTTGGCGCCTAGACACAGCGGGCGGTAGGTGGTGCGTGGTCCCCCGTGGGCTGCCGCCTTCTACCGCCCTCTGCCTATCTCAACCATGCAAGAGCCAGCTTTTCGACGCATTCTTATCAAGCTGAGCGGCGAGCAGATCAAGGGCACCGATGAGGTAGTCAGCTACGATATGCTGGACTATTTTGCCCAGGAGATCGCGAGCGTTCACAGCCACGGTGTGCAGGTGACCGTGGTGATCGGCGGCGGGAACATCTGGCGTGGCGGCCAGTCGATTGCCCGCGGCATGGACACCGCTCAGTCGCACTACATGGGCATGCTCAGCACGATCATCAACGCGCTCGCCCTCCAGGACGCGCTAGAGCGCTGTGGGATGCACACGCGCGCGCTCACGGCGATCAAGATGGACGAGGTGGCCGAGCCCTACATTCGCCGCCGCGCCACTCGCCATCTGGAAAAGGGCCGCGTGGTGATCCTTGCGGGCGGCACTGGCAACCCCTACTTCACCACCGACTCGGCCGCCGCACTGCGAGCCGCCGAGACCCACGCCGAAGTGATCCTGATGGCTAAGAACGGCGTGGACGGCATCTACACTGCCGACCCGCGCCGCGACCTGAGCGCCACCAAGCTTGAACATCTCACCTACATGGACGCGCTCACCCGCGGCCTCACGGTGATGGACTCAACCGCGCTCACGTTCTGTATGGACAACAACATTCCGATCATCGTCTTTAACGCCCTCGAGCCCGGCACGATCAAGCGGATTGTGATGGGCGAGCGCGTGGGCACACTGGTGAGCAGCAGCCCTTCCGCGCAGTAGGCGCGTAAGGATCGCGGGCCGGGGCGCATGCGCCGAGCCGTCTGTGACAGAGGAGGCCCCGATGGTCAACGAAGTGATCCGTGAGTACGAGGCCCAGCTGAAGAAGGCTGTCGAGGCGCTGCGCCATACGTTGGCCACGATCCGCACGGGGCGGGCCTCTGCTGCCCTGGTGGAGCATCTCCAGGTTGAGGCGTATGGCTCGCCGATGGGGCTCAACCAGCTCGCGAGCATTTCGGTGCCCGAGGCGAAGCTGATCATGATCCAGCCCTACGACGCCGGGATGATCAAGGCGATCGAGAAGGCCATCCAGAACTCCGACCTCGGCATCAACCCCGGCAACGATGGGCGCGTGATCCGCCTCGGCATCCCGCCGCTCACCGAGGAGCGCCGCCGCGAGCTGGTGAAGGTGGTGCGCAACCGGGTTGAGGATGTGAAGGTCTCGGTGCGCAACCAGCGCCGCGAGGCGATGGACAGCCTCAAGGAGCTGGAGACCGAGAAGCTGATCAGCGAGGACGACCAGAAGCGCGGCCAGGAGAAGGTGCAGCAGCTCACCGATAAGGGCATCGCCGACCTCGACAGCATCGGCAAGGAAAAAGAGACCGAGGTTATGGCGGTATGAGCAGCGATGGCGAAGCAGGGGCGCGCACTGTGCCCCAGCACATTGCCGTGATCATGGACGGCAACGGGCGCTGGGCGCGCCAGCGTGGCATGCCGCGCCTCGCTGGCCACCGCGCGGGCACCGAGAATATCCGCGCCATCGTGAGCGAGGCCGACCAGATCGGCGTGCGCTTCCTCACACTTTACGCCTTCTCCACCGAGAACTGGAACCGGCCCTCGCTGGAGGTGCAGGGCCTGATGCAGATTCTTGGCGAGTTTATCGACCGCGAGACGCGCAGCCTGCACGAGCAGAACGTGCGGCTGCGCCACCTGGGGCGGCTTGCAGGCCTAAGCCCGCGCCTGGCCCAAAAAGTGCGCCACGCGGTGGAGCTTACGAGCGCCAACAGCGGCCTGACGCTTGCGATCGCGTTTAACTACGGCGGCCGCGCCGACCTTGTGGACGCCGTGCGGGCGCTGATCGCCGCAGGCACCAGCGCCGAGCAGGTGGACGAGCAGCAGATCGCCGCGCAGCTCTCCACCGTCGGCATGCCCGACCCCGACATGGTGATCCGAACGAGTGGCGAGCGCCGCCTCTCGAACTTTATGATCTGGCAGGCCGCCTACAGTGAGTACTGGTTCACCCCCGTCCTCTGGCCAGACTTCCGACCAGAGCACCTCCACCAGGCCATCGGAGAGTATGGGCAGCGCGAGCGCCGCTTCGGTGGCCTCGCCGAGCCGAGCTAGCGGGCTGCCCCTGCGCCTCGCCAGTGTCGCCATCCTCATCCCGCTGATCGTCGCAGCAACTTGGTGGTACTGGTTCACGGTGGCACTTGTGGCCATCTGTATTATTGTGGCCGTTGTAGAGCTGTTCGCCATGCTGCGCCACGGCGGCTACAGCCCGCGCCTTGGCCCCGGCCTGGCGGCCGCCCTGCTGCTCTGCGCCGCCGCTGCGCTGCGCCCCTTCACCCCATTCGACCTGATCGGCCTCGCCCTGAGCCTCGGCGTTGCGCTGACCCTGGTGTACGAGCTGCTTCCCCGTGACCGCGCCACCAGCCTGCTCAGCTGGGCGCTCACCTTCACGGGCGCTACCTACATCGGCTGGCTGCTCAGCGGCTTTATTTTGCTGAGCCAGCTGGATACGCCGCTGCGCCCGGCCCTGCTCTCCGCGCTCGCAATCCCGCCCGGCACCGCCTGGCTGATGCTGGTGCTCGCGATCACCTGGATTGGCGATAGCGCCGCCTACTTTGTGGGGCGGGCGTTTGGCCGCACAAAGCTGGCGCCCGTGCTTAGCCCCAAGAAGAGCTGGGAGGGCTTTGCCGGTGGCCTGGTGGCCTCGATCCTCACGGCGCTCGTGGCGGTGCCGCTGCTTGGGCTGCCGATCGGCTACCTGCCCGCCGCACTGATCGGCCTCGTCGCAGGGATCGCCGGCACCGTGGGCGATCTCGGCGAGTCGCTGCTGAAGCGCCAGGTGGGCGTGAAAGACTCGGGCGCGCTTATCCCTGGCCACGGCGGCATCCTCGACCGCATGGACAGCCTGCTGTTTACGGCGCCCGTGGTCTACTACGGGGTTCTCTTGACTCTGGCGCTGTGACTCGGTACACTACCTATACATTCGGGCGGTGGGCAGAAGCCCGCCGCCCTCGCGTTTGTAGGCAATTGGGAGCATAGCATGTCCATCCTCGCATCTGTTGCCGGCGTCGTAGCGGCCGCACCGATCCAGCAGGCCGCCGAGCAGGGCGGCAGCAACTGGCTCGTTACGATTGGCGTGTTTCTGCTCATGCTCGGCCTGCTTGTGGTGGTCCACGAGCTTGGCCATCTGCTTGTCGCGCTCTGGATGGGCATCAAGGTGGAGGAGTTCGGCGTGGGCTTCCCGCCGCGCGCGCTCACGCTGTTTGAGCGAAGCGGTGTGAAATACACCCTGAACTGGCTGCCGCTCGGCGGCTTTGTGCGCTTCGCCCAGGGCGGCGAGGGCGTGGGTGAGACGCTGTATGGCGCCGGTGGCAGCCTGGCCGCAGCGCCGCCGCTGCGCAAGATCGCCGTGATGGTGGCCGGGCCGCTAATGAACCTGCTGCTGGCGATGCTGATCTTTGGTGCGCTGTTTAGCTTTCTCGGCGTGCCCACGCCCACGGGCGGCCAGGTGATCAGCCAGATTTACGCAGATACCCCAGCTGCGCAGGCTGGATTTAAGCCCGGCGATGTCGTGATGCGCCTGGACGGGCGCCCGCTCGACGACACCAACCTGGTGGGCGAGGTGGCGCGCGCGAACCCCGGCCAGCCAGTTGAGGCTGTGGTGCTGCGCGAAGGCCAGGAGCTGACGTTGAGCGTCACGCCGGGCCCGTGGCAGGCGCCCGACGGCACGCAGTACGACTCGGGCTTTGGCTTTAGCTACGGGCCACAGGTGGAGCAGGTGCGGGTCGGTCCGCTGGAGGCGTTTGGGCGCGGCGTCACCTACAGCATTGACCTGACGGGGCGTATGCTCAAGTCGCTCGCCGGGCTGCCCGCGTCGGTCTTTGGGATCTTCTCGTCGACGCCCTCGCCTGACGGCGAGCCGATCGGGCCGGTGGGCATCGCCCGCGCCACTGGCGAGGTGATCCAGCAGCCTGGTGGCTTCGCCGCCTTCTGGAACCTGACGGCGGTGCTGAGCCTGAACCTCTTCCTGCTGAACCTGCTGCCCATCCCCGCCCTGGACGGCAGCCACATTATATTTGCCCTGGTGGAGTGGCTGCGTGGCGGCAAGAAGGTCCCGCCCGAGAAAGAGGCGCTCGTCCACGCGATCGGCTTTGCCGCTCTGATGGGCCTGATGCTGCTGATCACGGTGAACGATGTGATCAATGCGTTCCAGGGGACGCCGGTGCTTGGGGGCGGGTGAGCGGAGAGGGCGGAGAGGGCGGAGAGAGCGAGAGAGCGAGAGAGCGGAGAGAGCGGAGAGAGCGGAGCGGGCGACTCCGTCCTCTGCCCCCTCTGCCCCCTCTGGCGCGCGAGCAAAGCGAGCAAGCCGTATGCCGATGATTCGGGCGAGCGAGGTTGGGGAGTATGTCTACTGTGCGCGGGCGTGGTGGCTGCGGCGCGTGGCTGGCGAGGAGCCGGAGGGCCAGGCGCGGCGTGAGGCTGGTACGGCCATGCACGCGGCCCACGGGCGCGGCGTGGCGCTGAGCGGCGTGGCACTCTGGGCGGGGCTAGTGGTGCTTGCACTTGGCGTAGCGCTCTGGCTCCTGGCGTAGCCGCAGGCCCGAACCGTTTGGACCACGAAGGCGCGAACTGGAACGAACCACCGCGAAGCCGGGCACCCGCAAGCTGCATCTGTGTTTGTCGCTCACCGCAGACCGCTGGGGTCGCATCGGTTCGCGTCCTTCGCTGCCTTTCGCGGTGTTCGCGGTCCAAACGGCTCGGGTGCCCGCTGGGGTCGCCTCGGTTCGCGTCCTTCGCTGCCTTTCGCGGTGTTCGTGGTCCAAACGGCTGCAATCGGCTATCGGCTATCCCATGCCCCTGCTCGCCCTCAGCCTGATCCTGGTTGCCATGCTGCTGCTCGTCGGCGCGGCGCTGCTGCGGCGGCGCTCGGGGCTGCCGTGGGGCCGGGTGCGCTCCGAGGATGTGGGCGCGGGGCGTGCGCTAGAGCGGCCCCTGGTGGCGCGGCGGCTTGGCCTTACTGGTAAGCCCGACTACCTGATCGAGCGCGGCGGGGCGCTGATCCCCGTGGAGGTGAAGCCCGGTCGGCGCGCCTTGCAGCCTTACGACTCCGACCTGATGCAGCTGGCCGCCTACTGCCTGCTTGTGGAGGAGACCAGCGGACGCGCCCCGCCTTACGGCCTGCTGCGCTACGCCGAGCAGAGCTTTCGGCTCGATTACACCCCCGCCGTGCGCGCCCGCCTGCTCGACATCCTCGACGAGATGCACGCGCTGCTCGACGCCGACGATGCCGCGCGTAGCCACGATGAGGTGCGCCGCTGTGCCGGCTGCGGCTTCCGCGCCACCTGTGAGGACTCGCTGGCGTAGGCGGCAGCCCAAAGAGAACTATGGTATGATAGTACAACGCAGCGATGTGATCGCAAAAGTCGAGGCGCGCCGCTCTGGCACGCTCGGCGCCGACGCCCTCGCAGCCTGGGCCTTCGACCTGTTCTACGAGCTCGACCAGGGCCGTAGTGGGGTGGCCCCGGAGGACGCCGACGCCGTGGCCGACGTGCTGGACGAGCTTATGTTCGCCGACGACAAAAGCTTCGCGCTGGATGAGGCCGCCCTGCAACGGCTCCTCGTCCGGCTTCAACACGCATGAAAATTCGGCAACACCCCCGCATGCGCGATGTGATTGTGGGCGACGAGGTCTACTCCTACCCACACAAAATCTTTGCCCGCGTGGCCGATATTTTTCCGGCTGCCGTCTGCGTCAAGATCGCAATCCTCTCGGTCGAGGAGCCGATGGAGATCACGCTGGCGCCGCAGCTCTGGCGCGCCGACGACATCGAGAACCTCTCGGTGTGCCGCTACTGTGGCAGCCGCGAGCATATCCGCACCGTCACCGGCACCGGCATCCCCTTCCGCGTCTGCACCAGCTGCAGCCCCCAGCCCGACGATACCCCCGCCCCGCCCGTCGCCTGATGCCCCCATTGTGATCGAGAACGGCCGTCGTGTACAATAGCCAGCACGACAGGATACACCCTGGGTTCCCCTGAAATGCGCCAATGAGCCAGGACCCGGCCGGCCAGCTTTTTCGACCCTATCTCTCCACCTGGCTCCGCGAGCGGATCGGCACGCCAGAGCTTCAGCCTGGCGTCGTACGTACCTGCAATGCAACCCTGCTCTACGCCGACCTTAGCGGCTTCACCAGGCTTACGGCGGCCTTCACCAGCCTGCCGGACGGGGCCGAGCGCCTGCACGACGCCTTAAACCGCTGCTATACCGCCCTGATCGACGTGATTGGGGCCTTTGGCGGCGATGTGCCGTCGATCGCGGGTGATGCGCTTACGGCCTGGTGGCCAGACCGAACCGACATCGACCTGGCGCGGCGCTGTGGCACCGCCATGCTCAAAGCCGTGGCCGCGCTGCCGCCCCTGCTCACGCCCGACGGCCCCTTCCAGCTGGAGCTGCGGATCGGCGTGAGCGTTGGCGAGGTGCATGCTACGCTGGCGGGCTTGCCACACTACGGGGTGCATTTTGTGCTCACGGGGCCAGCGCTTGCGGCTGCCGCCACCGCCGAGCGAGCCGCCCCCACCGGCGCGCTGGCCATCGCCGCCCCTGTGCCCCTCACCCTTCGGCAGAGTAGCGAGAGCCCTGGGTCCGAGCCCGGCACGCCCCTAAGCTGGGAGCATTTTCTGCACCCAAACTTCGCTGAGCGGCTGCGCCAGAACGAGCTGATCGCCGAGTATCGCCGCTGCGTGCCGGTGTTTGCCGCCTTCACCGTCCCTCGTCGCGCCGAGGATCTGCACCCCCTGGTGGCGCAGGTGCAGGCCGTGGTGAACCGCTGGGGCGGCTGGCTCAACGAGATTGAGGTAGGCGATAAAGGCGCCGTCTTTGTGCTGCTCTTTGGCGCACCGCTTGCGCGCGGCGACGATCCCAGCCGGGCGGTGGGCTGCTGCCTGGAGCTGCGCGAGCGCGAGCTGATCAGCCACGCGGGCATCACGCTTGGCATCCTGTTCGTGGGCGCCGTGGGCAGCGCCCAGCGCCGCGTCTATACAGCCCAGGGCGACGACATGAATCTGGCCGCGCACCTGATGGAGCGCGCAGCACCGGGCGAGATCCTGGTGTCGGGGCGCGTGCGCCACGATGTGATGGATCGCTACAAGACGGATCTCCCGACCATGATCGCGACCAAGGGCCACCTTGAAGGCGTGCCGGTGGCGCGAATGCTCACTGGCGGGCCACGCGCGCAGCGTGCGCCAGGGATGATGGGGCGCTACCTGCCGGATGCGGCGGCGCTGGTGGGGCGCGAGGGTGAGTGGCGCAGCATCAATGCGGCGGCCGAGCGTGCCCGTGCCGGGCAGCTCGCGCTGCTGCTGGTGGAGGGCGAGTCCGGTATCGGCAAGAGCTGCATGCTACAGGGCCTGTTCCTGAGCTGGGTGGAGGCGGGCCTGGCGGGCTCTAGCGCTGAGTGTAGCAGCGGCAGCGCCCCGTCGCCGCTGCTGGCCTGGCGTCCGATTTTGCTCGATCTCTGCGCGGTGGGCGCGGGCGACCCGCCACGGGCGCAGCTCGCTCAGCTGGAGCGCGCTCTGGAGCCGCTGCCCAGGGCGATCCGCGCCGAGCTCCCGCTGCTGGCCTTAGCACTCGGGATTGGTGGGGCACGCGCGGAGCTTACGCAGCCCCTGACG
>JAYUYB010000107.1:0-5328 GCA_043752655.1 Chloroflexota bacterium | reverse complement strand
CTGCTCGGGTTCATGGCCCTGCGGCTTGGCGCGTCGGTCGGCGCAGTGCTGGCGGTTGTGGTCGTGGCGGCCGCGCTGCTCGCGCTGCCGCCGCTGCGCTACCCGCTCGTGGCGCCGGGCTACCTCGTGCGCCTCGTCGTGGCACTGGCCCTGCTCGCGGGGCTCACTGTTGTGCTGGGCGCCCACGAGGGGGCGCCCCTACGGGTGTACGCCCACGAGGGGGCGCCCCTACGGGTGTATTGGGCGATCACGCTGCTTGCGTGTCTGATCCGCCTCGTGGGCGCCCTGTTTCCGCCTTTTGCCGCCTACGATCTTGGGCTGAACCTGGGCCGGCTCTCCGCCACCGTGGGCGGCGCCCTCGTGGCCGCCAATGAGTCGTTCGAGTTCGGCGGCGGCCTCACGGTCTACCCCTCCGGCCCCTACCTGGTGCTGATGCCGGGCATGCTCGCGGGCCTTACGCCCAAGTTGGCCGTGCAGGGCGGGATCGCGCTGCTGGACGGGCTGGCGACGCTGGGCGTGGCCGCTCTTGGGCTGGCCCTCGGCATGCCCAGGCGCCCCCTGATCTTCGCCTGCCTGGCCTACGCCGCGCTGCCGATCGGCCTGACCACGCTCTACTACGGCCACACTGCCCAGGCCTTCGGCCAGGCGCTTATGGCGCCGCTCGCGGCGGCGCTACTGCTCGGCCTGCGCGGGCACGGCAGCCCCTGGCCCTGGCTCTGCGCGTGGGCCCTGCTCAGCGCCGCGCTGCTTAGCCACATCGGGGTGAGCATCCTCGCGCTCGCCTGGCTCGGCCTGGCCTGGCTGGCGCTCACGCTTACGCGGCGCCTGGATGGCCCAACCTGGCGTCGGCTGAGCCTCACGCTGCTGCTTGGCGGCCTGACGGGGCTGGCGCTGGTGTATGGGCCGTTTGTGGCCTCGCACCTTTCGATCGTCACGGGCCTAGAGTTTGGGGGCGAGGGCGTGGCGCCTGCGCCGGCCTACAACCTGATCGCGAAGGCGTGGTGGCTCGCCTTCACGCCGCTGGGGCTACTGCTGGCGGTGGCGGGGCTGCCGCTGCTGCGGGGCGTGCGGCTGCCACTGGGCGCCGCCGAGCTGCTGGGAGCGTGGCTGGGCGCCGTCGTGCTTTTCTGGGGTGTAGAGATGCTCACAGGCCTCCAGGTGCGCTACCTGGTGTTTCTGGCGCCGCTGGCATGCCTGCTCGCGGGGCTGAGCCTGGCGTGGCTGGCGGAGCGCCGCACCGTCGGCCCCTGGCTGGCCTGGGGGCTCACCGTGGTGCTGCTCGCCCAAGGGCTCTGGGTCTGGCTACCAGGCGCCTTCGAGCGCGTCGCGCCCTCGATGGTGCCGCTGCTGCGGTAAGGCCGAGGGTGAGGCGTATTGTTTCGGGCTGCCCGCTGGCCGGCGGCTGAACGCCGCGCCGGCCCGGCCTCCGGCCGCGCGTCCGCCTACGCGGAAGCAGCACGACGTCGGCGCAGGCCGACGCGCAGCGCGCAGCGCCCCGGTGGCGCGACTTCAGTCGCCCGCTGCCCCGTCTGGCCGAAAACGTTACGTCGCACCCGGTCGCCGATGGTTGCTTGGCGCGCTGCCGTAATTTGGGGTATACTACCTATATATAACCGTTAGATATCAATTTCATACCCTGCCAGCGCACCGAGGAGCTGCCCCTGCACCTCATGGCCCGCCACTCGCGGTCGCCTGCGCTCTGGCTGTGGAATGGGGCGGCGCAGCGAGGGAATGCACCGATGCAGACCATAGCGGCAGAGACGTGCGCAGGCAAAGTGGCGATCATCACCGGCGGCGTGCGCGGCCAGGGGTGAGCCCACGCCCTAGCTATGGCTCGCGCCGGCGCAAGCATCGTCGTCTGCGACATTGCCGCCCAGCTGCCCACCGCGCCCTACGCCCTTGCCACCCCGGCCGACCTGGCGGAGACCCGCAGGCTCGTCGAGGCCTTGGGCCGACCATGCCTGGCCGTGCAGGCCGATGTGCGCGACGGCGCGGCCATGCGCGCGCTGGCCGATCAGGCCATGGAGCGCTTTGGCCGGATTGATCTGCTGGTCGCAAACGCTGGCATCGAAAGCTTCGGGCGGGCCTGGGAGCTGAGCGACGCCCAGTGGGACGAGCTGATCGGCGTGAATCTCACTGGGGTCTGGCAGTGCTGCAAGGCGAGCATCCCGCACATGATCGCCGGTGAGCGCGGCGGCGCGATCGTGATCATCTCCTCGATCGCCGGGCTCAAGCCCCTGGCCAATAACGCCCACTACTGCGCCTCCAAGCACGCCCTGGTGGGCCTGATGCGAACCCTCGCCCTGGAGCTTGCGCCGTATGGCATCCGGGTGAATAGCGTTCACCCAAGCTCGGTCAACACCCCGATCATCCGTAACCAGGCGATGTATTCGCTCTTTAGCGGCGGCGACCCCACAGCCAGCGAGGCCGAGGCTCTGCCGGCCTTCCGCGCCCTCAACCTGTTGCCGATCCCATGGATGGAGCCCGAGGATATTGCGAGCGCCGTGCTCTGGCTTGTCTCCGACGCGGCGCGCTATGTCACCGGGGTGGCCCTGCCGATCGATGCGGGCCTGATGTTGAAATAGCTCAAGGAGGAGCGCGATGAGCACCCAGGGCTGGAGCTACACGTGCGGCACGAGCGAGAAGCCGCTGCTTGGCCTGACGATCGGCGACATGTTCGACCAGACGGTGGCGCGCTACCCCGATAATGTGGCCCTGATCGCGCGTCAGCAGGGCCTGCGCTACAGCTACCGCCAGCTTCAGGCCGAGGTAGACCGCTGTGCGCGCGGGCTGCTCGCCCTTGGGCTCCAGCAGGGCGAGCGCGTGGGCATCTGGTCGCCCAACCGCGCTGAGTGGACGATCACCCAGTTCGCCACGGCCAAAATTGGCGTGATCCTGGTGAATATCAACCCCGCCTACCGCCTCCACGAGCTTGAGTACGCTCTCACTCAGTCCGGCTGTAACCTGCTCATCAGCGCGCCGCAGTTTAAGAGCTCCGACTACACGGCCATGCTCTACGAGCTTGCGCCCGAGCTGAGCGGCGCCACCCCTGGCCAGCTGCATGCCAAGCGGCTGCCCTTGCTGCGCGGCGTGGTGCGCCTTGGCGCCGAGCCGAGCCCCGGCATGTTTAGCTGGGCTGAGCTGCTTGCGGGCGCCGACAGCGTGCCCCCCGAGGCCCTGGCCGAGCGCCAGGCAGCGCAGCAGTTCGACGACCCGATCAACATCCAGTACACCTCTGGCACCACCGGCTACCCCAAGGGCGCCACCCTCAGCCACCACAATATCCTCAACAATGGCTACTTTGTGGCCGAGCTGATGCGCCTCAGCGACCAGGACCGCCTGGTGATCCCGGTGCCTTTGTACCACTGTTTTGGCATGGTGATGGGCAATCTCGGCTGTGTCACCCACGGCGCCACGATGATCTACCCCTCCGAGGGCTTCGAGCCGCTGGCGGTGCTTAGGGCGGTGGAGGAGGAGCGGGCCACGGCGCTCTATGGCGTGCCGACTATGTTTATCGCCGAGCTGGAGCACCCCGAGTTTGGCAGCTTCGACCTGAGCAGCCTGCGCACTGGGGTGATGGCGGGCTCGCCATGCCCCGTCGAGGTGATGAAGAAAGTTCAGTCGGTGATGAATATGCGCGAGGTCGAGATCTGCTATGGCATGACCGAGACCAGCCCGGTGAGCACGCAGACCCGCATCGGCGCGCCGCTGGAGAAGCAGGTTGGCACGGTCGGCCAGGTTCACCCCCACGTCGAGGTGAAGATCGTCGACCCTATCAGCGGGGCCATGCTGCCGATGGGGCAGTCCGGCGAGCTCTGCACACGCGGCTACAGCGTGATGCTCGGCTACTGGGAGAACGCGGAGGCGACCGCACGCGCCATCGACGCCGCCGGGTGGATGCACACCGGCGATCTGGCGACGATGGACGACGAGGGCTACCTGAATATTGTGGGCCGGATCAAGGACATGATCATCCGGGGCGGCGAGAACGTCTACCCGCGCGAGATCGAGGAGTTCCTCTACAGCCATCCCAAGGTGAGCGATGTGCAGGTGATCGGCCTGCCCGACCACAAGTATGGTGAGGAGATTATGGCCTGGGTGAAGCTCAGGCCGGGCGAGACGGCCGACGCAGAGGAGATCCGCGCCTTCTGCCGGGGCCAGATCGCCCACTTCAAGATCCCGCGCTACGTCAAGTTCGTCGAGAGCTTCCCAATGACTGTCACCGGCAAGATCCAGAAGTTCCTGATGCGCCAGCAGAGTGTCGAGGAGCTAAGCCTGGAGGATGAGGCCGCCACGAAGATGGCGTGATGCCAATGCAAAATGCAGAGTTCGGTCGGTGTTTGAAGGGGTTAGCCAACAGGAGGATTCCCATGGCAGTTCGTGAGCCGGGTCCGAGCAGCAAGCCGCGTGTCGAGCGTCGGAAGCGTGCCGCAAAGCCTGTGGCAGAGGTGCGTCCCAAGGCTGAGGGCGAGCAGTCCGCCCCGGCGAAGGCGGAGATCGTCGAGGAGTTGCTGATCGAGGAGGTTTCCATCGACGGCATGTGCGGCGTCTATTGATCTGAGCAGCCGCATTTTGGCTTTTGCATTTTGCATTGAGGAGCCGCGAGTGGAATTGAACCAGCATTATCGGCTCGCCACTCAGGCGGCCGTGCGCCCCGAGCGCTTCGGTGGGCTGATCTATCGCTACGATAACCGCCGGCTGTATTTTCTGCACTCCAAAGAGCTGGCGGAGTTTGTCGGCGGGCTCGACGGCGCGGCCCCCGTGGGCACGGCCCTGGACAGCTTCCTCGGCGCCAACCGCCTGCCCGACGAGGCGCGGCCTAAGTTTGAGCAAACCCTCGCGGCCCTCGGGCGACTCGGCGTGATCGAGCCGGTCTCCGCCGTCCGCCCCGCTTCGGCAAAGGGCTACCTGGAGCCCGCAGCGCCCGGCGCGAAGCCTGGCGCGGCCAGGGGCCAGTCGTACGAGCTGTTTCGCCAGGGCCTCGATGCGCCGATCTGCCTGACCTGGGAGCTGACCTACGGCTGCAACCTGCGCTGCGTCCACTGTCTCTTGTCGTCTGGCGAGCGGCGCGCCGACGAGCTGACCACCGCCGAGGCGAAGGCGCTGATCGACGAGTGGGCGGATATAGCAGGTCTTCTACATTAACGTTGGCGGGGGCGAGCCGATGAGCCGGCCGGACTTCTTTGAGCTGATGGACTACTGCCTCGCGCGCGGCATCGGCGTGAAGTCCTCCACCAACGGCACCCTGATCGACGAGGCCGCCGCCGACTGGATCGTGAACAGCGACTACCTGGATGTGCAGATCAGCCTTGATGGCGCCGATGCCGC
>JAYUYB010000106.1:0-5336 GCA_043752655.1 Chloroflexota bacterium | reverse complement strand
TGCGCCCGGTCGAGAGCTACTTCGAGGAGCGCTTCCGCACCCGCGCCGACGCCACCACCGTGATCAACACAACGCTGCATCAGAAAGCCATAAACCTGGGGGTATTACCCGAAAGTATTAGTCTAATCCCCAACGGCTGCGACGCCGAGAGTGTGGGTGAGCTAGAGCTGCAAGCCGCCGCTCGCGCCGCCCTTGGGCTCCCCGCCCACGCGCCGATCATCGGCTACGCCGGCGCGATCTTCCCGCGCGACGCGCAGCTTATGGCCAAGGCCTTCGACCTGGTGCGGGCCGCGCGGCCCGACGCGCGCCTGCTCGTGCTGGGCTACACCAACGTCGCCATCGAGCAGCTCGTGGCTCACCCCGAGGCCGTGCTGCGCAGCGGCCCGCTCAGCGCCAGCGCGCTGCGGCGCGGCCTGCGCGCCGCCGACGTGGGGTGGGTGCCGCTGTGCGACACGGGCGCCAACCGGGGGCGCTGGCCGCTCAAGGTGAGCAGCTACATGGAGCTTGGCCTCCCGATCGTCACCACAGATGTAGGCGACCTTGGCGCCTTCTTTGCGCGCTACCCTGCTGGTGTGGCCGCCGCGCCCGCCGCCGCGCCCCTCGCCGAGGCCACGCTCAGCCTGCTCGCCGACCCGGAGCGCTGCGCCGCGCTCGGGGCCACGGGGCGCCGCCTCGCCGAGGGCGAGCTGAGCTGGGCCAGCCTCACCGACGCCCTGGAGGCCGTGTATCAGCGGGCGCTTGGGACGCGTGCGGCCTCGGCAAACAGGCGTCCAAGCTGAAGCTGCCCGTTTGCCGTGTAGTGCAGGCGATCCGGCCCAATCTCCACGCTGTCGGTGTCAACCATCACGATGCGCTGGGGGCGCCCAGGCGCCACGGCCAGCGCCTCTTGCGAGGCGCGCACCTGCGCCGCCGCCGCAAAGAAGTTCTCGCGGTGGAGCCGCCCATAGAGAAACAGTGGCGGCGCAGGCGCTGTGTTGGTCGCAAAGAGCGGCTGAAGATCGCGCCGCAGCGCCTCGATCAGCTGTTGCAGATTGGCCCCGTAGCTTTCAGCGGCACCTGCCCTGGAAGGGTCGGCGTCGGTCTCGCCCTGCATCCAGACCACGCCCATGAGCTCGATCGGCGCCCCAGGGTAGCGCAAGCGGAGCGCTGCGACGGCGTCTGTCACCGTCGCCACCAGCCCAGCGTAGCAGCTGCCGGGCTGCCCTGGCGCCGTGGCGGGTGCGCAGCGTGTGCTCTGGACGCCAGGGAGCCACTCTTCCTTCAGCGATGTGTCGTTGAGCGCGTATTTGATCAGCGCGAGCTGCGCATCAGGCGCAGCCTCAGCCAGGCTCGCGCCAAAGCTTAGCTCCGGGCCGAGACTCCAGGGTGTGTACGTGCTGCACAGCGGGCGCAGCGCGGCCCACACAGCGCGCTCGCGGTCGCAGATCCCTGGCGAGCCGTTGTAGTAGGCCACGGCGGGCTGCTCGCGCAGGCTTGCGTCGAGCAGCGCGTAGTCCGCCTGCGTAAGATTGCCCACCATATTCGACTGGCCCGCAAGCACCCAGACCTGCACAGGGCGCACGGGCGCCGCTGGGGACAAGCGGGCGGCGAGCGTGAGCAGCCCTGCCAGCACCACGCCCGCGAGGCTTAGCAAGATCAGGCGTCGCCGCATTGGCATGCCACTCCAGTTGGGCAAGCGATTCGGAGGCGCAGTATACGCCATAATCACAGGGCGGATGCAAACCTCCATGCCGATGCGCAAAAGCGCCCCGGTGGGGCCGGAAATAGGCCGGAAATCTGCGTCATCTGCAGACAAAACATCCGGCCCTATTTCCTAGAGCGCCTTGCACGATCAGTGTGGCGGCTGTATGATGACCGCCGCCCTCACGCCGCTGTTCACGTAGAGAGGAGGCGTGCCCTGAGCGAAGTGATCGTCCAGACCAGCCCGGCGCGCGAGCTTACGCCCTGCCCTATGTGCGGCGCGGATAGCAGCACGCCCCTGGTGTACACCGAGGATCTGCTCTTCCCCAGCGACGAGCGCTTCCAGCTGGTGAGCTGCGAGCGCTGCGGCCATATTTATCAGAACCCGCGCCCGACGCCCGCGGCAATCGGCCACTACTACCCAGAGAACTATCACCCGTTCCTGATCGCCGTCGAGGACGAGCCCTCGCCCCTGCGCCGCATTGATCGCGCCTTTGGCTTGCACATGCGTACCAGCGCGGTCCACAAGGCCGCCGGCGGGCGCCCTGGCCGGCTGCTGGATGTGGGCTGTGCCACTGGCGTCTTCCTGGACGGCATGCGCAAGCTAGGATGGCAGGTGCAGGGCGTGGAGCCCTCGGCCTACGCCGCGAGCTACGGGCGGCGCCGCTTCGGCCTGGATGTGTTCGAGGGGCTGCTGGAGGACGCCCCGCTGCCGCCCGCCTCGTTCGACGCGATCACCATGTGGGATGTGCTGGAGCATGTCCACGAGCCGCAGCCCGTGCTGGCCGAGCTCGCACGCCTGCTGCGCCCCGGCGGCGTGCTGGTGCTCAGCCTGCCCAACCCCGACAGCCTGGAGGCCCGCCTGCTCGATCAGTACTGGCTTGGCTGGGATCTGCCGCGCCACCTGAACCTGTTCCGGCCCGCCCAGCTGCGCGCCAGCCTGGCCCGCCACAACATGCCGGTGGAGCGCATCCGTTCCTTCACGGCGGGCCACGCGGTGATGGTGATGAGCCTGGAGCGCCGCCTGCGCGCCGCCGGCTACGGCCCCACACTCCCGCGCTTGCTCAACACGCTCCCCGTGCGCCTGCTCAGCCGGCTCTACTACTCCGGCCCGGCCAACTGGTTCAACCTCAGCTCGATCATGGTGGTCTTTGCGCGGCACCGCGCGGGCGCCAGCGCAGGCTGAGCAATGCCGAGCAGCGACGAACAGCCCGCAGTGATACACTTCAGCCTTGGCTACAGGCCCGAGCTCGATGGGCTGCGCGCCCTCGCTGTGCTCGCTGTAATGCTGTTCCACGGGCGCGCCCCGTTCTTGCGCGGGGGCTACATTGGGGTCGATCTCTTCTTTGTGCTCAGCGGCTTCCTGATCACCACCATCCTCTGCACGCAGCTGCGCCGGGCGGGCAAGGTCAGCCTGCGCGACTTCTATCTGCGGCGTGCGCTGCGCCTGTTGCCGGCGCTGCTGCTGCTGCTAGCCTGCTACACGTTGGTTACGCTGCTGGTGGCGCCCGCGCCGCGCCTGCTGCTGCTCGACGCGCTGATCACGCTGCTCTATGTGGCCAACTGGGCGCGCATCATCGACCCCATGCGCCCCGACTTTCTGGGCCACACCTGGTCGCTCGCGATCGAGGCGCAGTTCTACCTGCTCTGGCCCCTGCTGCTGCTGGGCCTCGGGCGCGTCTTTACGCCGCGCCGCATCCTCTCGCTGATCCTGGGCGCTGCTCTAGCTGCCCTCACCTTGCGGATCGCCCTGGTGCAGGCGGGCGCGAGCGCTTTCCGGGTCTATCACGGCCTGGACACCCGCGCCGACGCCTTGCTGATCGGGTGCGCCCTGGGCTTTGGGCTCGCCAATGGGCTGTTTCGCGCCGAGCTGCCGCGCGCCTGGCGGGTGCCCCTGCTGGCGGTGTCCAGCCTGGGCCTGCTCGCCATGGCCGGCCTGGCCCCCTGGAACGGGGCGCTGATGCTCACCTTCGGCTACAGCCTGATCGCAGCCCTGAGCGCGCTGCTGCTGCTGCTTTGCCTCGGGGCTCCCGCAGGCAACCTGAGCCGCGCGCTGCGCTGGACGCCCCTCGTCTGGTGTGGCCAGCGCTCGTATGGCCTCTACCTCTGGCATTTTCCGCTGATGCGCCTGATCTTGCTCCAGACCGACAGCTGGCTGGCGCTCACCTGCGGCGGGGTTATGCTCAGCCTGATTGCGGCGAGCCTCTCCTACGCCCTTGTGGAGCGGCCATTTCTGGCGCTGAAGGCCGGGCCGCCCGCGCTCAAGCTTACAGGGGGGCGCCAATGAACCGTCTGCGACGGCTCGCCGTACGCTTTCGTGGGCCTGGCGCCTGGCGCGCGTGGACGGGCCTGGGCCTGCTGCTGCTGCTGGCCGCTTACCTTGGCTACATCCTGGCCCGCAACGGCGCGCCCGAGATGGATCTGCGCGCGCTGCTGGCGCGCATCACGCCTGGCGACGTTGCCCTGGTTGCGCTGATCTACGGCCTGACCCTGGTGATCGCGGTGCTCGCCTGGGGCCTGATCATCGGTAGCCTGAGCGGCTACTGGGGCTGGATGGAGCACGCCCGCATTTACGTATTTACCTCGCTGACGCGGCGACTGCCCGGCCCCGGTACGTTCTGGCATACGCTGGGGCGCGTGGTGCTGTACGAGCGCCTCGGCGTGCCGCGTGGCCTGACTGCTGTGGCGGGCGGGCTGGAGTTTGTGGCCCTAGTGCTTGGCGGTGTGCTGGTGGCCCTGCTCACCTGGCCGCTGGTCTTCGGCGGGCAGGGCTTAAGCCCCGTCTTGCTGCTGATCCCGCTGCTGGCCTGCGCTGTGCTGCTCAACCCGCCGCTGGTGCGCGCTCTGATCCGGCGCGTCGGCCGGGCCGCTGGCACGCCGCCCGTGCGCTACCGCCAGCTGATGCTCTGGGTCGGCATCTTCGCGCTGATCTGGTGCGTTGGCGGGCTGCTGCTCTTCGTGCTTGTGCGCGCCGTCGCGCCGATCCCGCTCAGCCTGCTGCCCGCGATCATCGGGGTCTGGGCCACGGCCGGCGTCGCCTCTACGCTCTTCTTCAGCTTCCTGCCCTTCGGCCTCGGCGCCACCGAGGTAACGCTGACGGCCCTGCTCAGCCCGTTCGTTGCGCCCGGCGAGGCGTTCTTTATCGCCCTGGCGCTGCGCGTGATCCTTACCTTTTGCGAGCTTGGCTACGGGCTGCTGGGCGGCCTACTCTACCTGCCAGACCTGATCGCGCACCGGGGGCCCTTCGCCCCGCCTCCCGAGCCTGAAGCGCGTCAGGAAGGGGAAAAGCCAGAAGAGGTATACGGGCCTGCGCCTGGAATAGCGCCAAAATAAGCTCGCACTAACCTGTATGGGTTATAGAATCAGTCTCAATGGGTTATTGAGTTCGTCGCACTCGACCGCTATAGTTACCTCTGGAACGACAAGCAGAGCGTTATCACCACGTTATCGGAGGAGTTTATGAAGGCAGCTCGCTACATCGCCGGAATGGTCGCAGTCGCGGCCGCAGCAATGGTCAGCATGTTCCCAGGCGCCGCCAAGGCCCAGGGGAACGCGATCATCACCTTCTCGTCGGGCATCCAGGTGCAGAACCTGAGCAGCACCGCGGCCAGCATCGACATCGCGTTCTACCCGCTGAAGAATGGCACCGCTAGCGT
>JAYUYB010000105.1:0-5336 GCA_043752655.1 Chloroflexota bacterium | reverse complement strand
CGCGAGGCTCGACGGCGATCACGTCGTCTTCACCGACGGAAGCAGCGAGCCGGTGGACGCGATCGTCTACTGCACGGGCTATCGAACGACCTTCCCCTTCCTCAACCCGGCGATCTTTGCGGCGGCTGAGAACCGGGTACGGCTGTACCAGCAGATCTTCCACCCGAAGTGGCCGGGCCTCTGCTTCGTCGGCCTCTTCCAGGCCGTCGCCTGGGGCTTTCTGCCCCTGTACGAGGCGCAGGGGCGCCTAGTCGCCGCATATCTCGCCGGCCGCTATGCCCTGCCGGAGCCGGCGGCGATGGAGCAGGCAATCGCGCAAGCGATGGAGAGCAACGCCCGACGCTTCCTGAACTCGCCCCGCTCGAACTACATGCTCAACGGCCCGCTCTACCTCGCCGACTGTCGTGTCGAGCTCGCTCGAGGCCGCCGCCGATCAGCCGACAGCACCTATCGACAGACGCCACACGACACGCGATGAGCGATCCAGCCTGGCGCTCGCGGTGTCGCGGGCCTCAACGGAACGGTGTCAAGCGTTCGTCTTCATCTACTTGGCGTTGAACACCTCGTCCACGTCAACGCTGAACCCGTCCAAGACCTGTGAGGAAGCGCGTTCGCCACGGCGAAAGACCCCGTGCTCAGCGTACGCGTCACCCGCAAGCGCGAGCACCGTGACCGTGTCATTGAGAGGGTTGACGATCCAATACTCGGGGATGCCCGCCTCGGCATAATCAACCCGCTTGACCTTTGTATCGCGCTCGGGATCATCGTCACTGACGATCTCGACGGCCACATCCACCCCAAGCCAGTAGCGCTTGTGCTGGCGGGGGTCGTTCACATCACGCAATATCACCAAATCCGGCTCGCGGAACTTTCGTGGACGAATCTGGACGCGGAGCGGTGCAAAGAGTGTGATGCCGCCGCGTGGTCGTACAAAGGCGACAAACAACTCGTAGAGCAGTGCCAAGATCTTCTGGTGCTCGGGGATAGGCATCGGCAAGACCTCAATGTACCCGTTGTCAAACTCCAGCAGCCGATTGCTCTGGTCAGTCATCGCGAGGTACTGCTCTTCGGTCCAAAGGCCTTGAATAGACGCAAGACTCAACACGGTATCGTCTTCGACATCGACGATCCGGAGCGTGTTCGCACGCAGCTGAACGGCCATGGCGCACCTTGTCTCCGTAGGTTTCTCAACGCTGTAGCGCTACCTCCAGCCTCGTCAGTATACGTGGCCGGGTGTAAGGAAGCAACCCATCTGAGCGAAAGCGTTGACACAAGGAACGCCGACCCAACAGAGCGCGCATTCCCGAGCGTTGGCGAACGTTCCTTCCGGTTTGTGTCCGCAGAAAGGCAAGAGAACCCTTCCCCTCATCTTTAGCCCATCCGGTAGCGTGCGAGAACCTCCTCGTCGAGGGTGACGCCTAGCCCAGGCTCCTGCGGTACCGCCACATACCCGTCGACGACGGGGAGCTTCTCGCATGTGAGTGTCTGGCGCAGCGGACCCTGCTCCACGCAGTACTCCAGGAGTGAGCTGTTGGGCAGGGCGGCGAGGAAGTGGAGCGAGGCCGCGATGCTGACCCCAGTCTTATAGGAGTGGTTGACGCAAAGCCGGTGGCGCTGGGCGGCCATGCGCCCGATCTGAATGGCCTGGCTCGGCCCGCCGACACGGGCCACGTCGGGCTGGACGACGGCGATCCCGGCGTCGAGGAGCGCCTTGAAGCCTAGCTGCGTCGTCTCCTGCTCGCCCGCAGCAATGCGGATAGGCGAGGTGGCGGCGAGCTGGGCATAACCCTCGATGTTATCCGGGTGCAGGGGCTCCTCTAACCAGAAGGGGTTGAACTCGGCGAACTGGCTAGCGCGCTTGATCGCCGTGACGGTGTCATAGCAGATCCCGGCGTCGATCATCAGGTCGACATTGTCGCCGAGGCCCTTGCGGGCCATGCGCACCTGGGCGATGTCTGTCGCCTCACTTTTGCCTATCGGCCCCCAGCCGAACTTCGCCGCAGTGTAGCCCTGGTCGGCGAGGCTGCGGGCCAACTCGTATGTCGCCTCGGGGGTATCCTGAAAGAGGATCGATGCGTAGGCGCGCAGGCGGTTGCGGAAACCGCCGCCGAGCAGCCGGTACACAGGCTGCCCCATCGCTTTGCCCGCAATGTCCCAGAGGGCCATATCGATGCCGCTAATTGCCTGCTGGGCTGCTCCGCCACGCCCGAAAAAGATCGAGCCCTGGTACATGCGGTCCCACAGCGGGGCGATCTCCAGGGGGTCTTCGCCCATCACGCAGAGCCGCAAGCCCCGTGCGATGCCGTGGGACATCGGCGCCTCAATGATCGCCTTGGCGACCATCGGCGACGAGTCAACCTCGCCGATGCCGACGATGCCCTCGTCCGTGTGGACGCGCACCACCAGCGTATCCTGCGTCCCGTCGCAGCGCTCGTCGACCGTAGGGAGTTGCAGCCAGATCGCCTCGACGTCGGTAATCTTCATAGCGTCTCCTCAATCCAGGCGAAAGGGGCGCACCAGTGTGGCAACACAGTCGCCCTGCCTGGTGAGCGGGAATGCACGGCGACTTATCAGCATGCCGCTGGTGCGAGCAAGCACGGGCATCGGCGCGGCGAAGGGCTGCTCAATAGCATGCATCTGGCCCACGGGCTGGCCAGCCTCGATCCATGCGCCCATCTCGGCAAACGGCTCGAAGATGCCGCTTGCCGGCGCCATGATATAGTCGTCGTACTGGTCGGCGGCCACAACCTGAGCGGGCGCAGCGGGAGTGTCTGGCTCGCGGTCCACGAGGATGCCAGCGTGGCGCAGCACGTTCCAGACACCCCCCTCCGTGATCGCGAGGAGCTCGGCCCCGAACTGGCTCGCGCTCCCCATCTCGGTGCCCAGGGTCACCTTGCCCAGCCGCTCCGCCTCGCCCGGTAGGAGCCCCAGCCCGCCTACATCGCGGTAGATAAAGACGTACGGCGCGCCCCAGGCCATGCCTGCGGCGATCATCTTGCGCATCTGCTCGTCGTCCGGCACGTGGTGCATGTTGACCGAGGGCAGGAAGTGGGCCGAGCGCCCGCCGGAGTGGATGTCCACCACGAGCTCGGCCATGGGGAAGAGCGCGCTGCTTACGTAGTGGGCGATCATCCCGGTGATAGTGTCGTCGGGGCGGCCGGGGAAGGCCCGGTTCATGTTCTTGCCGTCGATGGGGGAGAGCCGGGTTCCCGCCGCCACGGCGGGGCTGTTGAGCATGGGCACGATGATCACGCGCCCGCGCAGCTGCGTCGGCTCCAGGGCGCGCGCCAGCTTCATAAGCGCCACCGGACCCTCGTACTCGTCGCCGTGATTGCCGCCGAACAGCAGCGCCGTGGGGCCTGGCCCGCCGTTCACGACGGCGATGGGGATGAACTCGCTGCGCCAGCCGGAGCTATTGGTGGACTGGGGGACGACCAGGGCGCCGAGCTGCTTGCCGGGCCGGTCGTAGTCGATCTCAGTCACGATCTGCGTGCCGCTCATAGCGCCTCCATGGCGAGACTGGCGGCCTCGATCGTCTGCTCCAGGCAGCCCGGCAGGAAGGGCGACTGCTGCTCCTGGTAGAGGCCACTCCCGTAGCTATCGCGGGGTGGGAGGTAGCCGACGGTGCCATTGGTGCAACCGAGGACAAGCACGGGCTGATGCGGAAAGCGGGCGCGCAGCTCGGTCTGCATCTGCGAGTAGGCCTCGTTGGGGCAGGCCACGAGTAGAGCGTCGCCGAGACGCCAGACCCAGAGCGGCATCGCGTGTACCGGGTCGTCGCCGAGGGCGGCCTGGATGAAGGTGCGGCGCATAGCCTTCTCCGCCTCTGCCGCTGGATCACCGCCGGCCGCGCTCGGCGGGTCGACTGGCGTAAGGCTAACTTTGCGCTGGAGCGGGACAAGAGTGATGCCGCCCTCTAGGCGGGCGCAGCGCGCTTGCGCCGCAGGGTCGATCGGCCGGTACTCCCAGGTGGCGAGGTTTGCGCCCGAGGCGACGACGCCCGTGTAGACAAGGCGAGCGGCGGGCGGCGGGAGCGCCTCGATCGCGGCGGCGGCGGCGAAGCCGAGCTGGCGTCCGTTGCGGTCGGCCACGGCGGGGTCGCCCACAAAGCCCTCGCGGGGGCCAAGCTCGCCCGCAGCGCCATAGAGGAACAGGCACGGCGCGCCATAGATGCCCTCCAGCACCTCGCGCGTGGCGCCGATGTAGTCGGGCGAGAGCAGCCGGTTTTGCCAGGCGAGCGTAGTGGGGTGGCAGGCGTAGTTGACGAGCGTGGCGAGCGTCATTCCGTCGTCGGCGGTAACGCGGGCTACGAGGACGGTATCGTCGGCGGGACCGGCCGGGTTGTAGCCACAGACATAGCGGCCCAGGTCGGCCGCCCAAAGGTCGCGGTTGGCAGCCAGGGCGCAGCGCCCGTAGCCATAGGTGATCCAGGCCGGGGCGGCGCGCTCGCGGGCCTCCCCGATGGCAGATGCCACAGCGGCGACGAGCTGATCAAGGTAGGGGCTGACCAGCTCGCCCCCTGGCCTGTCTGCGAGCTGCGTATTGACGTTGGCGCCGCTGTGGGTGTGGGACATATTGATCAGCAAGGCGGACTCGTCAAGGCCAGTGGCCTCAAGAATGGCCCCTCGGATACGGCGCTCGTCGGGGCGGTACGGAAACCAGCCGATATCGAGGGCGACGATGAGCAGGTCGGGGCCTTCGCCCTCGATGGGGCGCAGGGCGACCGCGCTGGCGGTGAGCGGGCGGTGGACGCCCTCGGCAAGATCGTGGCGGGCGGCGCCCCAGGAGCGGGCGTAGATTCCAACAGGCGGCGTGACATCGCGAACAGCGACGCCGACAGCACAGCGCGTGAAGCCAAAGGTCTGGTTCGTCATTGAGCCCTCCATGTACATTCGCCCTGCCGGGCGTGCGGCGCAGCAGGACCGCTATGTTGGCGGGAGCGGGCTGCTGGGCGGGGTGGTGTGGTGGCTGACGCGAGGGCCGCCCGCGTAGGCCTGGAACTCGCTGACCCAGCCGAGCAGATGGCGCGCGGCTTCGTCGAGGATGCGACCGCCCTTCGCGGCTGTGGCCAGGGTTGGCTGGCCCACCACCCCACTCGGCGTGTAGCTACTCGTCCACTCGACGAGGCTGACCGGCCCGCCCCCGAAGGCGTCGAACCAGCGGAAGCCAGTGGCGCCGTGCTGATTATGAAAGGTGATCTGGTCCACGGCCTTGGCCATCTGGACCTTCTCGGGGCAGAGGTGCAAATAGAGCGAAGTCTCGATCTCGCAGGCGTGGGCCGCGCCGCCGGGGAAGACCGACTCGCGCACCGAAGGCATGAAGGCCGGGTCAACGCG
>JAYUYB010000104.1:0-5342 GCA_043752655.1 Chloroflexota bacterium | reverse complement strand
CCCGCAAACAGATCCGACATGCGCACCTCGTCAATCCAAAATGCTAAAGGTGCGGCGGCTGAGGCTCGGTCGGCTTCAGGCCCGTGATCAGGCGCAGGCCACGATCATAGGTGAAGTAGCTGTAGGCCCAGTTGAGCAGCACCACCACCCGGTTGCGAAAGCCAACCAGGAACAGCAGGTGCACCACCAGCCAGCCCAGCCAGGCGATGTAGCCCGTGAGCCTGATGCCGAATGAGTCGAGCACCGCCGCCCGCCGCCCGATCGTCGCCATGTTGCCCTTGTCGAAGTAGGTGAAGGGCTTCATCGGCTTGCGGCGCATTTTTGCCAGGATATTCTGGCCGGCCCGCTCGCCCATCTGGAGCGCCACGGGCGCGATCATCGGGTAGGCCTGGCCTTCCTTTTTGTAGCCCTCCAGATAGGCCATGTCGCCGATCACAAAGACCTCCACGTGCTCGGCCAGGTTGAGATGCGAGGTCACAGGCACGCGCGCGCCACGCGCCTGCTTCACCCCCAGTAGGTCGGCCACATGCGCCGCGCGCACCCCGGCCGCCCAGACGACTACCGAGGCCGCAATGCTTGTGCCGTCCGAAAGCGTGACAATGCTATCCTCCACCGAGGCGACCGCCGTTTTCAGACGCACATCTACGCCCATCTTCTGAAGGCGCCCGAGCGCGTTGGCGCGCAGATGCTCGGGGAAGACGGCAAGAATATGGTCGCTCGCCTCCACCAGGATCACCCGCGCCTCGGAGATATCGAGCATCGGGTAGTCGTGCACCAGCACCTCGGTGATCAGCTCACTAAATGCGCCAGCCAGCTCCACGCCGGTAGGGCCGCCGCCCACCAGGACGATCGTCATCAGCTTCTGGCGCATCTGCGGGTCGATCTCGCTCACCGCATACTCGAAGTTCGAGAGCACCGTGTTGCGCAGCAGCTCGGCATCCTCCACATCTTTCAGGCCGTAGGTGTTCTCGGCGAGCTTGTCGTTGCCGAAGTAGTTATTTGCGCTGCCCGCCGATAGGATCAGGTAGTCGTAGGGCACGCTATGCGTGGAGGTCTGGATCAGCTTGCGCTGTAGGTCGACCTCCGTCACCTCGGCCATCATAAAGCTGATGTTGCTGTACTGGCGCACGATGGCGCGCACTGGGTAGGCCACCGACTCTGGCTCCAGGCCGGCGGTAGCTACCTGGTAGAGCAGGGGCCAGAAGCCGTGGTAGTTGTTGCGGTCGATCACGAGCACGTCCACTTCTTTGCCGCCGAGCTGCCTGGCAGCGTTCAGCCCGCCAAAGCCTGCCCCGATGATCACCACCCGCGCTCTGGCAGAGGGCCAGTTACGCGCGCCGTAGCGCTGATACTCGCTCGCAAGCTCCTGAGCCGCTGCGGGTTGGCTCCCACCCGGCGCTCCAGGCTGCCTCGCGTCGCCCGGCTGATCTGCTTTCGTCACCTGCATATCGTTCCTCCCTCGCCCTTGCTTATGCTTGCTAGCCGCTCCTGCAACAAGTATACCTACATCTGCGCTGCACGCCCGAGCCATTTGGACCACGAACGGCGCGAATGGCTGCGAACCACCGCGAACCCCCCACGCCCATGTAGTTTGGCGTTCGCGCAGTTTGTACTCCTTCGCGCCGTTCGTGGTCCAGACGTCCGCCCCCCCTTTGCTCAGATTCCGCACACCTCAAGCAATTGCGTGCCGTCTACCTGTTAGGGTCAATTTATGCACTATATGTCAAGAGCACTGCTGCGGCATGTGATCAAGCACACATTGATTTGGCGTTATGTTGCGCAACACGCCTCGTGCGGGCGCTTCGCGGCCCAGGTTTGGTTGACACAAAAGTCAGGCAAGTTTATAATACCCTGAGCATAATGTTCTGCACAGGCCCCCCTTAAAAGGCAATGAGGCATGGGACAACTCTTCCCGCGTAGCGCCAACGCGCTGGTCTGGCTGAGTCTTTTTGGCGGTCTGCTCCTCGCAGTGGAGCTCACGCTGATCCTCTCGGTCTATTTTCGCTCCAACTATTTTCGCCAGATCAATGTCGCGATCGAGCAGCCAGTGCCCTTCAGCCATCAGCTGCATAATGGCAGCCTCGGCATGGACTGTCGCTACTGCCACGTCTCTGTCAACCAGTCCTCCTTCGCCAATATCCCCGCCACCGAGACCTGTATGACCTGCCACTCCCAGATCAAGACGAACAGCCCTAAGCTGGCCCTCGTGCGCGAGAGCTACGTCACCGGATTGCCGATCGAGTGGGTGAAGGTGCATAAGGTGCCGGATTTTGTCTACTTCAACCACTCGATCCACGTCAACAAGGGCGTCGGCTGCTCCAACTGTCACGGGCAGGTCAACCAGATGCCGGTAGTCTGGCAGACACAGCCGCTCTATATGGGCTGGTGCTTGAACTGCCACCGCAACCCCGAGCAGTATGTGCGCCCGCGCGACGAAGTCTATAACATGGACTATGTCGCCCCGGCTAACCAGCTTGAGCTCGGACGCGAGCTTGTGGCGCAGTACGGGATCATGCCCGCCTCGCAGCTCACGAACTGCTGGGTCTGCCATCGCTGAGATGCGATAGCTGATAGCCGATAGCCGATACCAGGATGGTAGATTGATGCCGTCTCAGCACGCAGCACGCAGCACGCAGTATCCACGTGTCTGCTAAGGTTTTCTCTTTTATGTCAAGCAATACAGTCTCCCCCGAGGTCGAGGCCATCCGCGCGCAGCTGCGCGGCACGCGTGGCAAGCAGTTCTGGCGCTCACTAGACGAGCTAGCCGATACCGAGGCCTTCCGCACACTGGTGGAGCGCGAGTTTCCCCGTGGCGCGTCGGAGATGGCCGACCCGGTTACGCGACGCACATTCCTGAAGCTGATGGGCGCCTCGCTGGCGCTGGCTGGGGTTACGGGCTGCACGTATATGCCGCCCGAGAAGATCGCGCCCTTCAATCGCATGCCCGAGGGTCGCGTCCCCGGCATCCCGAACTTCTTCGCCTCGGCCCTTACGCTCAACGGCTACGCCACCGGCGTGCTGGTGCGCTCCAACGATGGTCGCCCCACCAAGATCGAGGGCAACCCGCTGCACCCCGCCAGCCTCGGCGCCACCGACATCTTTGCCCAGGCTGAGATCCTGACGATGTACGACCCCGACCGCTCACGCAATGTGCTGCGCAGCGGGGCTACAAGCAGCTGGCAGGAGCTTACGGCCACCCTCGCCACCGCCCTCACGGCCCAGAGCGTTACGCAGGGCGCCGGCATTCGCCTGCTGACCACAACCGTCACCTCGCCCACGCTCGCCGCACAGCTCGCCGCCTTCCAGGCGAGCTTTCCCCAGTCGCGCTGGTATCAGTACGAGCCGATCAACCGCGACAATGTATACGGCGGCGCGCTGCGCGCCTTCGAGCGCTATGTCTCTACCCAGTACAACTTTGCCGACGCCCGCGTGGTGCTGTCGCTCGACGCCGACTTCCTCGCCCCTGGCCCCGGCTTCGTGCCCTACGCCCGCGCCTTCGCCGACGCCCGCCGCGTGAACGGGGCCAGCACCGAGATGAACCGGCTGTATGTGGTCGAGGCTACCCCCTCTACCACAGGCATCACCGCCGACCATCGCCTGCCGCTTCAGGCGCGCCTGGTGGAGAGCTTTACCCGCGCTCTGGCCGCCCGCCTTGGGCTCGGTGGGGCCGGCGCCGGTCTGCCAGAGGCCGCCAACGTCTTTGTCGAGCGCGTGGCCACGGATCTTGAGGCGAACCGCGGCGCCTGCCTGGTGATCCCTGGCGACCAGCAGCCCGCCACGGTTCACGAGCTGGCCCACCGCATCAACGCCGCGCTCGGCAATGTGGGCAGCACGGTGCGCTACAGCGAGCCAGTAGAGGCTCGCGCCACCATCCAGATCGATGAGCTCGCCAACCTGGCCAACGAGATCCGCGCCGGCCAGGTGGAGCTGCTGCTGATCATCGACGGCAACCCCGCCTACAACGCCCCCGGCGACCTGCCGCTAGCCGAGCTGATCGCGCAAGTGCCGCTCAGCGTGCAGCTTGGCCTCTTCAACGACGAGACGGCCCAGCGCACAACCTGGCACGTGCCCGCCGCCCATAGCCTGGAGAGCTGGAGCGATGCCCGCGCCTTCGACGGCACCGCCAGCATTATCCAGCCCCTGATCGAGCCGCTCTACCAGGGCAAGACGGCCCACGAGCTGCTGGCCGCTCTGCTCGGCCAACCCGACGCCAAGCCTTACGATCTGGTGCGCGCCTTCTGGCAGGGCACGGGCATCGGCAACGGCAACTTCGAGGCCTTCTGGCAGGGTGCGCTCGCCAGCGGCCTGATAAGCGACTCGGCGCCTGCGAGCGCTACGCCTACGCTGGTGCTCGCCGCAACCGGCGGCACGGTCGTCCCCACCTACGACGGCCCCGAGCTGGTCTTTCGGCCGGACCCGAGCGTCTGGGACGGCAGCTACGCCAACAATGGCTGGATGCAGGAGCTGCCCCGCCCGCTTACCAAGCTGGTCTGGGACAACGCCGTGCTGATGAGCCCGCGCACCGCCCAGCGCCTGCTTGGCCTGAGCTTCGACCCCCAGGGCCTCGCCGTGGCCGACGACATTGATCGCCAGCGCAACCTGGAGCGCATGACCGCCGCCAATGGCACGCTTGTGACGATCCGCTACGCCAGCGGCGGCGAGATGACGCTGCCGCTCTGGCTGATGCCCGGCCACGCCGACGACTCGATGACGGTGTTTCTTGGCTATGGCCGCAGCGCGGCGGGCCGCGTGGGCGACGGCGTGGGCGTAAACGTCTACCCGATGCGCAGCAGCGGGGCGGCCTGGTTCGTGGCCTCCGGTGTGCAGGCGAGTAATGCTGGCGGCAGCTACAACCTGGTGAGCACGCAGGATCACTGGACGATGGAGGGGCGCGATATTTACCGCGTGGGGGTCTTCGAGGAGTTTAAGCAAGATCCCACCTACATCGCCCGCGAGATCTACCGCGAAGAGTACGGCAGCGACACACCCGGCGTGGGCACCGATGGCTACCAGAGCGGGCTGCGCGATGTGGAGTACCCGAAGCAGGCGTGGGGGATGACCTTCAACCTGAATGCCTGTATCGGCTGCAACGCCTGCGTAGTGGCCTGCCAGGCCGAGAACAACATCCCCATTGTGGGCAAGGCCGAGGTGGCGACGGGGCGCGAGATGCACTGGATCCGCATCGACCGCTACTTTGCCGGCGATAACCTCGACAACCCTGCGACCTATGTGATGCCGATCGCGTGCATGCAGTGCGAGAAGGCGCCATGTGAGCTTGTCTGCCCAGTCGCGGCCACCGTCCACGACTTTGAGGGGCTCAATAATATGGTGTATAATCGCTG
>JAYUYB010000103.1:0-5345 GCA_043752655.1 Chloroflexota bacterium | reverse complement strand
GACAGCCCACATCCGCCAGCATAGCGGGCGCGATCGCGCCGGTGTAGGCGCCCTGGGTCTCATAGAACAGATCCTGGGCGCCGAGCTGCAAATTCGTGCCAACCAGGAGCGGCCGCAGCGCGTAGAGCGCGGTGAAGGGCGGGCAGATCACAACCTCGCGCTCGGCAATGTCGCCGAGACCGCCAAGCAGCTCCCTCACCAGCTCCACCGCCTCTCCCACCGTCTTGTACAGCTTCCAGTTCCCGGCGATGATCGGGGTACGCATGCGCTTCCTCGCTGCGCGCTAGCTAAGCGCGCGAATGATCGTAAAGATCGTTTGATCGCTGAGCACAAAAGCCAGCCCGACGCCCACCGCCACGGTTACGGCGAAGACGCGCCAGTCCCAGGCGAGCACCTTGGCGCCGTCGAAGGGGCCGGCGGGGATCATATTGAATAGCCCGAGCCAGGCGTTGAACTTGAAGCCAATGTAGAGTGTGGCGAGCAGCCACTGGGGCAGCGCCAGGCCCACTACCGCGCTCAGGATCAGGGCGGCGAGGAAGATCACGGAGAGCACCAGGTTTGTCACTGGGCCGGCGAGGGCGATCAGGCCGCCCTGGCGCGGTGTGAGGTAGCCGCGGTGCCAGACGGCGCCTGGTGCGGCGATGAAGAAGCCGGTGAAGGCGAGCACAATCGAGATCAGCAGCCAGCTATTGTTGGCGATGAAGTGGGCCTGGGCGCCGTAGCTGCGCGCCACGATGCGGTGGGCGAGCTCGTGGAGCACGAAGCCCACGCCGGCCACGATCGCTGCGATCATCAGGTTGGTGAGAAACCCGGCGCTCAGCAGATTTCCCGGCCCGGTCTGAGCGACGGCGAAGGCGATGGTTGTGCCTGCCCAGGCCTTCAGCAGCTCGAAGTTGTCGTTCTTGTCGCCGAGGGCGACCTCGTCGCCCGGCTGTGCAAAGATGTCACGCACGCGTGGCCCCTGCCTCTCTGCTACACGTTTGAGCGGGTCCAGCCCACTCTTCTCCGCATTGTAGCATATTGCAGCCTGGCCACCACCGCGCCGTACGTCGCCAGGATACGGCGCCAGCGTCGCAATCTGGTGACACTGCCGCCACCATGCTGTGACCCTACCCGCCGTTTCCTCACCCTATACTCGTCCTACGACAACCTGTTGTACATCCAACTTCGGAGGACCCCCGTGACCGCGACCACCCACCACGACGATCTCATCCGCCGCGCCAAGGCCGCCGACCCCGAAGCCCTTAG
Organism: Chloroflexota bacterium; assembly: GCA_043752655.1. Lineage (GTDB taxonomy): Bacteria > Chloroflexota > Chloroflexia > Chloroflexales > Chloroflexaceae > OHK40. The sequence goes on along the minus strand of JAYUYB010000103.1, from coordinate 4,097 downwards.
CGACATCTACGAGCGCTACGCCCCCGCGATCTTCCGCTACGTCTACTACCGTGTTGGCGACGCAGAGCTGGCCCGCGACGTGCAATCCGACGTCTTCCTACGCATGCTGGAGAGCATCAGCAGCTACGAGGATCGCGGCTGGCCGATCAGCGCGTGGCTCTACCGCATCGCCCACGCGCGCACCATCGACGTGCTGCGGCGCATGGATCGCCAGCCCCAGGTGCGCCTGGAGCCCTGGGATCTGCTCACCGACGGCCCCGACGAGGGCGTGGAGCTGAGCTCCGACCGCGCGGCGGTGCGACGGGCGCTCGCACGGCTGGCCGAGCCGCACCGCCGCGTGCTCTCGCTGCGCTTCATCTACGCGCTCACGCTGGAGGAGACGGGCCGCCAGATGGGCCGCACACTGGGCTCGGTGAAGTCGCTCCAGCACCGCGCTACTGAGCGGCTGGCCGTGCTGACGCGGGAGGAGATGGGGGAGGAGCTGTAGGAGACAGGGAGACAGGGAGACAGGGAGACAGGGAGACAGGGAGACCCTGTCAGGTGTCTCCTGGTCTCCTGGTCTCCAGCCCGAGCAGCGCGAGGGCGGTCTCCTTGTCTCTCCTTACCGCTTCTTCAGCACGCCCACCAGTTCGCTGAGCGAGAGGCCAGAGGGCGTGCGCGGCGGGGCCTTCGGGGTGCCGCAGAGCAGCAGGCGGCGGCTGGGGTGAAGGTACCAGTCGGCGTCGCCGTCCAGGCGCTTAAGATCCTGAAAGATCGGCTCAAGATCCACGCTGGAGCGCTGCTGGGCGGCGATGCCCATGTAGCCCTTGCGGTCGCGGTAGGCGTAGAGCACGGCGCCGTGGCTGTAGGCCAGCTTGCTAGAGCCGCCGTCGTCGCTCTGCATCGCGATCCCAAGGCCCCAGCGAGTCTGAAACTCCACCCGCTTGGTGAAGGCCCGCTCCAGGCGCAGCTGGCGCTGCTCGTGCTCGTACCAGGCGTCCAGGTTGGGCAGCATGGCCCGCGCCACGTGGTGCGGGCGGTTGGGGTAGAGCGCGTTGTAGCCGGCGATCAGGTCGGTGATATTGAAGAAGATTGGCTGGCGCCCTGGGCTCGCCTCGGCGTGGTCGATGCGTGTCACCTGATCGACCAGGCGTTGCAGAGCCTCATCACTGGGGGCCAGGGTGCGGCGCACCAGCTCGGCGCCGCTCAGGGTTGAGTCTGCGCTGTGATGATGATCGAAGCGACCGCCCCCGGTGTCCACATGCACGATCTGGGCGTCCGCGTCGGCGGGGAGGTTGTTCCGCGTCTGGCCCGCTGGCACAAACTCAAGCTCGGCCTGCTCGGCCTTGCCAAAGCGCACGAGGATCCAGATCGCGGCGAGACAGTCGAGGTCTGGGGCAAGATGGCCGACGATGACAGTTGGCGTTACCAAGCGCGATCCGCTCACATTCTAGAGACCAGCATTTGTTGAGGCTTCAAGTATACCAGACACACGTCAAAAGAGCCAATCGGCGCGAGCACGCCGGGCATGGTGTCCGCAGATGACGCAGATTGCGCAGATTTCCGGTCTATTTTTAGCCCGAACGAGGGGCCGGGCGTGTAACCTACACTTGCCCGCCCTCGCCTACGGCATTCTCGATCTGTTCCAGGCGTGCGATGCGCCCCGCTGCATCCACCTCCACGGCGATCAGATCGATGCGCCAGGCCGTCTCGTCGGGGAGAGCGGCGGCGCTGAGGTAGGCGTAGGCCAGCCGCTCCAGCCGCCGCGCCTTGGCTGGCGCGATGCTCTCCTCGGGGGTTGGCCCCGGCACGCCGAGCCGCCGCGTGCGTACCTCCACAAACAGCAGCTGGTTGCCCAATTGGGCGACCAGATCGATCTCACCGCTGCGACAGCGCCAGTTACGGGCAACCAGCGTGGCGCCCTGGCGTTGCAGGAACGCCGCCGCCGCCGCCTCGCCGACGTCGCCCAGGGCTCGCTTAGCCGAAGGCATACTTGCGCCAGACATCGTGGCGCTCGATCTCGCCTAGCAGCGCGAAGGCGAGGTACTGTGGCTGGCGCGGCGTGCTCATCAGCTGTGTGTTGGCCTGCTCCGGCGTGCGCCCGCCCTTGCGGTGATTGCAGTCGCGGCAGGCCGTCACCACATTCTCCCAAGTGGTGGTACCGCCCTGCGAGCGCGGGATCACATGGTCCATCGTCAGGTGCGAGCGGCCAGGCTGCACGCCACAGTACTGGCAGATCTCTCTGTCACGCGCGAACACGCCGCGTCGTGAGCAGGGGAGCTTCAGGCGGCGTGGGATACGGATGTAGCGCACCAGGCGGATCACGAGCGGAACGTCGAAGCTCAGCATGCGGGCGCGCAGCTTCTCGGCGGCAGCCTCGATCATCTCGGCCTTCTCCTGCAAGAGCAGGACGACGGCGCGACGAACCGAGATCAGCTGAAGCGGCTCGTAGCTAGCATTGAGAACGAGAACGCGCTGTCCCAAGGCACCCACCCCCTTCAAAGACGCTGTACGAGTACAACGCTCTTCGCACGGGGGAAAGGCTGTGTCCCCGGCTAGAGCGCTATGTGCCTAGTGCGGCTCGCAGAGGAGACCGCCCGAACTGCTCTGAGCACCGCGCCGCTGCCCACGCCGCCTATGCGGTCGTTGGGGCACACGGCAAACACCCGTTGCAAGACGCCGCTCCAGTCGGCGCCACGCGGGCGTAGGTGCAAGCTATGTCGTTCAGCGATCATCACGAGCCGGACCTCCCGATTGCGCCCGCAGAGGTTGTGGGGCGCAGAGCATTTACTGTGTCACCATAAAGGTAGCATGGTTGATCACAGTTTGTCAATTTTCGCGCCCCGCCTCGCTCAAAATGAGTCCATCGATCAGCTGCTCCACGGGCGCCCTGTCGTCGGTGAATGGTCTGGTGCGCGCGTCGGCCCGCGTGAACGGGCGGATCGGTCCAAAACGTCCCTCGTTCAAGGCCCAGTATTGCACCAGCTGGAGCGCCCGGTAGCGCGGCTCGGCCTCGGCTGCCGTCGCCACCTGCGCTGCGTTCGCGATGAAGTTCGCCACCCCGTCGCCTGCTGGCGTGTTCACTCCGATCAGGATGGCATTTGAGAAGCGCGTGTCGATAATGTAAACCTCGGGGAAGACCTCGAGCATGGTGGAGGCCAGAGCGTTCACGAGCCGTTCGTCGCCGCTGGCGGGCCGCCCCGCGTTCACCACGGCCACGCCTCTAGGATTCAGGTGCGCCCGCACCTGGGTGAAGAACTCCACCGTAGTAAGGTGGAAGGGGATGTAGGGCTGGTGGTAGGCGTCCATGCCGATCACATCGTAGCTGCCCGCGCTGGTCGCCAGCCAGTAGCGCGCGTCCTGGGCGTAGGTCGTATAGTTGGGGAAGGTCGGGTCCTCGTCCTCCATGTCGAAGTAGCGCCGCCCAAGCTCGATGATCTTGGGGTCGATCTCCACCGCGTCGATGCGCGTCTCGGGGCCGTAGATCGCCAGAAACTGCTTGGGGATGCTGCCCGCCGCCGAGCCGAGCAGGGCGAGACTTTTCACATCCTGGGGTGCTACGTTGGGGTAGACATAAGGCGCAACGGCGAAATAATCCCAGGGGCCGCCGTCGGTGAGCAGATCGAGCGGGTCGCCGCTGTCGCGGTAGCGCAGCCGGTAGACAGAGTGGAGCGCCAGGCCCTCGTTGAGGATCAGCACGCGGCGCTGATCACGCTCGCCGTTGCTGTAGACGATCTCTTGGTCGGCCACCTGGATATAGTTCGAGCTAGACTCGGCCTCGGCGAGCAGTTGGCAGCCGTAGCAGTCTGCGCTTTTTACGCCACCAGCGAGGGCGTAGTGCGTACCGGCGAGCAGCGCCACGGCCACGAGCATCAGGAGGGCGCGCGGGTCGCGCAGGCCAAACAGGCCGAGCAGCACGAGGAAAGCGGCGAACAAAAAGATCGTGGCGCTGCTGCCGATCAGCGGAATGAGCACGAGCACCGTCAGGAACGTGCCGACGATAGACCCAAGGGTTGAGAGGGCCGAGATAGCGCCGACGATGCGGCCGGCCTCGGCCACTCCCTGCTCGGCACGCAAAAGCTGAAGCCGCACGGCGAAAGGACCGACGGTAGCGAGCA
>JAYUYB010000102.1:0-2057 GCA_043752655.1 Chloroflexota bacterium | reverse complement strand
AGGCGCTTCTGGAACTGGCCGAGGGCGTAGGTGCTGAACGTATCCATCTCCAGGCCGAAAGGCATCACGTCGTAGCAGCTGAAGGCCTCATCGATCACGCCCATGGCGTGCATGAGCAGCTCGCCCATGCGGCCCTCGATCAGCGGCCAGACGGCGTCGTCGGCGGCAATCAGGCGTGAGAGCAGGTAGATGCCGTAGGCGATATGGCGCGACTCGTCCTGCTTGAGCAGCCTGATTCCCTGGCGCGTGCCGGGCATCAGGTTGTTGGCCTCGAGCATGGTGAAGTAGGCGTGGTAGCCTGTCTCGGCCAGCACGCCCTCGACGATCATGTTGTAGGTGAGCGCGGCCTCGGCCTGGCAGAGCGGCGAGGGGTCGTGGGCGAGGCGACCCATGGCCGCAGGTAGCGCCTCGTAGATCAGGGCGCGGAAGCTCGGGGTATGGTAGCGGCTCAGGTCGTGATCCGTGGCGGCGACCTCGTCGAGAAAGCGGGCGAAGAAGTCGGTGTGCTTGGCCTCCTCGAACAGGAACGTGGTAAGAAACAGCTCCTCCTCCACGCGGCCCTCGCGGGCGATGGCCTGCACCAATGGCAGCAGATCCAGCGTGACGGCCTCCTCGCCGGCCTGGAAGAGCGCGGTGAGGCGCAGCAGCAGGTCGCGCTCGGGGTCGCTAAGCCGTTGCCAGTCGACAATGTCCTGGGTGAGGTCGAGCTCGCTGGGATTCCAGATGCCGAGGCGCTTGGCCTTCTCGAAGAGCCGCATGGGCGGGCTGTCGCGGCGCAGGCCACGGCTGGTGGTGACAAAGCTTGAGTGTTGCATGGGCCTTCCTCGGCGGGCGCCCACGAGGGGCGCCCTTACATTCCCCGGACGCCTACCTTGGAGGGCGCCCACGAGGGGCGCCCTTACATTCCCGGACGCCTACCACTGCACCGATATGCTGGTGCCGACGGGCGCCCACCCGTAGAGCCAGGCTGCGGCGTCCAGGGGCAGGTTGACGCAGCCGTGGCTGCGGCGCACCCCGCTGCCGAACTGGTTGTGCCAGTAGGTGCCGTGCAGCGCCACGCCGCCCACGATGTACATGGCGTTGGGCACGTCTGGGACGCTCCAGCACTCGCCGCCGGCGCAGCCGCGCATGGTCTGCGAGCGCACCTTGTGGTAGATGGCGAAGCGCCCCACCGGCGTGTTGAAGCCGTCGCGGCCCGTGGAGACGGGCGCGTCGAACACAAGCTCATCGCCGTCGTAGGCGTAGAGCCACTGCTTGCTGAGATCCACCACAATCGCCTTGCCGTTCCCGGTGGGCGCGGGCGCTGGTGCGGTTGCGGGTGCTGCGACCGGCGCGACAGGCTTTGAAGCCGGCGCGGCAGCCGGGGCAGCTTGCGCGGCAGGGGCGACAGCTGGTGCGGGCGCGGCCACCGCGAGGAGCGGGGCGGCGGGGGCTGGCGCAGGGGCTGGCTCTGGCAGCGGCTGGCCCGCCGGATCCACCACCAGGGCGCCAGCCGGGGCCACGGGGGCGGTGGGCAGGCCGCGCAGCAGGGCGAGGTCACGGCCGAGGGCGCCAATCTGGAGTGCTGCGCCAGGGTCGGCGTCGGGGTACTGCTCCAGGCGCGCACGCTCGAAGTACTGCACCAGCGCCACTCGCGCGCCCACGTACTCCCAGGCGGGCGCGCTCAGGGGCAGCCCAAACACCTCGACGCCGCCGTTGGACTCCCAGAAGCCCAGGAAGGGCGCGGCGAGCGTGTGTCCAGTCTCAGCGAACAGACGCGCGCCCGGCTGCTCCACGCCGGCAATGGGCGGCGCGAAGCTGCGCCAGAGCGCCTCGGCGTACTCGGCGCCAAGCCGCCCGCGCAGGATCGCCCCGCCGTACTCGGGGTGCAGCTCCAGCCGACCCAGCTCGAAGTACTGCGTTGCCAGCCCGCTCTCCACAAGCGGCTCGGTGATCGGGGCGCCCAGCGTAAGCGGGCCGTTGCTGGCGCGCCAGTGGCCGAGAAAGCCGTACTCGCTCGTGAGGCGGTGGCCCGTGGTGGCGAAGAAAAGCGCATCGTCCTGCGCGGCGCTCTGGCT
>JAYUYB010000101.1:0-5350 GCA_043752655.1 Chloroflexota bacterium | reverse complement strand
ACATCCGCCCGATCATCGGCATGGAGGCCTACATGGCCCCCAATGCGCGCACCGACCCGATGACCAAGGGCGGGAAGAATTATTACCATCTGCTGCTGCTCGCCCAGAACGAGGTGGGCTACCGCAACCTCGCCAAGCTCACTACCCGCTCGCACCTCGACGGCATGGGCCGCGGCGTCTTCGCCCGCCCCCGCATCGACCGCGAGCTGCTAGAGCAGCACCACGAGGGCCTGGTCGTCACCTCCTCCTGCATCGCCGGCCAGGTGATCCAGAACATCACCGCCCAGCAGCGCAAGCAGGCCGTGGAGACGGCCGCCTACTACCGCGATCTGCTCGGCCCCGAGAACTACTTTCTGGAGCTTCAGCTGCACGAGAACACCCCCGAGCTGGAGGGTATCAACGACGAGCTGGTGCGGATCGGCAGCGAGCTCGGCATCCCCATGGTCGTCACCAACGACACCCACTTTGTGCGCAAAGAGGATCAGAAGACCCAGCACATGGTTATGTCGATGGGCATGAACCTGACCTACAAGGAGTTCTGCAGCAAGAACTTCGCTATGGACGACAGCTACCACATTATGTCGGGTGAGGAGATGTGGGAGAAGTTCAAGCGCTACGGCACAGCGCCCATGGAGAACACGCGCCGCATCGCCGATCTGTGCCGCCTGAAGCTGGATTTTGGGCGCGTGCAGCTGCCCGAGTTCGACCTGCCCGAGGGCCACGACGCCGCCAGCTACCTGCGCGTGATCTGCGAGCAGGGCCTCATGCAGCGCTTCGCCGGCAATCCCCCGGCCAACTACATCGCCCGCCTCGACGATGAGCTGGACGTGATCAACGCCACGGGCTTCCCCGACTACATGCTGATCGTCTGGGACTACGTGAAGTACGCCCGCTCGCGCGGCATACCCTGCCTGCCCCGTGGCTCGGCCGGCGCCTCGCTGGTGCTCTACTGCCTCGGCATCACCGACGTGGACCCGGTGAAGAACAAGCTGCTCTTCGAGCGCTTCCTCTCGCGTGAGCGCCTGGAGATGCCCGACATTGATACCGACTTCGCCGACAGCCGCCGCGGCGAGATCCTCGACTACATCGCCGGCAAGTATGGCCGCCAGAATGTGGCTCAGATCATCACCTACGGCACCCTGGGCGCCAAGGCCGCCCTGCGCGACATGGGCCGCGTGATGGAGGTGCCGCTCGGCGAGGTGGATCGAGTGGCCAAGCTGATCCCGCAGCTGCCCGTCGGCACCACGATCTCGCAGGCCTTGGAGCGCGTGCCCGAGCTGAAGCAGATCTACGACACCCAGCCCCACCTGCACGACATGATCGACTGGGCCAAGAAGGTCGAGGGGCGCATGCGCAGCGTCGGCACCCATGCCTGTGGCGTGGTGGTGAGCCGCACGCCGCTCCAGGATATGGTGCCGCTCCAGCGCACCACTAAAGACGATACGGCCGTGATGGCCGCCTTCGAGGGCTCCACCCTGGCGAAGATGGGCCTGCTCAAGATGGACATCCTGGGCCTCGCCAACCTGTCGGCGGTGGCCGAGGCCTTGAAGTATATCGAGCGCACCAGCGGCGTGAGCATGTGGCTCGACCAGATCCCCACCGACGACCCGAAGGTCTTCCAGAGCCTGGGGCGCGGCGAGACGCGCAACGTCTTCCAGCTGGAGTCGGCGGGCATCACGCGCTACCTCATGCAGCTAAAGCCCACCCGCGTCGAGGATCTCTACGCCATGGTGGCGCTCTACCGCCCCGGCCCGCTCGCCGAGATCCCGAACTACATCCAGAACAAAAATCACCCCGGCCAGATCAAATATCTGCACCCGATCCTCAAGCCTATCCTGGAGGACACCTACGGCGTGATCGTCTACCAGGAGCAGATCATGCAGCTGCTCCAGACGGTGGCCGACTACACGCTGGGCCAGGCCTACATCGTGATCAAGGCCATCAGCAAAAAAGACCGCGCGCTGATGGCGCAGAACGAGCAGATCTTCAAGGCGGGCTGCGTGAAGAAGGGCATTAGCGGCGAGATCGCCAACCAGCTCTGGGAGCTGATCCTGCCCTTCGCCGGCTACTCCTTCAACCGACCGCACGCCACGCTCTACGGGCTGCTCAGCTACCAGACCAGCTGGCTCAAGGTGAACTACCCGGTAGAGTATATGGCGGCGGTGCTCACTGGCGCCGGTGGCACCCTGGAGGATGTCGCCAAGGCGGCCCTGGAGTCGCGGCGCCTGGGTGTGGCGGTGCTCGGCCCCGACGTGAACCGCTCGCTCAAGGGCTTCGAGATCGAGCCGCTGGCGGAGCCGCTGCCGCCCGGCGTGAAATTTGATCGTGGCGTGCGCTTCGGCATGGCCGCGATCAAGAACGTGGGCGAGAGCCCGGTCGAGCTGATCATCAAGGAGCGCGAGGCGAGCGGGCCGTTCCAGTCGCTCGAAGATCTCTGCGGCCGGGTTGATCGCCACGCGATCAACAAGCGTGTGGTGGAGAGCCTGATCAAGGCCGGTGCCCTCGACAGCCTGCCCGGCAACCGCCGCCAGAAGCTGGCAATCCTCGATCAGGCCGTGAGCGCGGGTGCAGAGGCGCAGAAGGCCCGCGATGTGGGCCAGAGCAGCCTGTTCGACGTGTTCGGCGGCAGCAGCGGCGGCGCCCAGGCCCTGAACATCGCGCGCGTGCCCATGCCGATGATCCCTGAGGTGCCCGCCGAGAAGAAGGAGGAGCTGCTCTGGGAGAAGGAGCTGCTCGGCCTGAATGTCTCCGAGGACCCGGTGGCGAAAGCGCTGGAGGGCATCGACCTGACGGGCGTGAGCAACCTTGGCGACATCAACGAGGAGAGCGTGAACAGCAGCATGACCTTCGTTGGCGTGGTGAGCGGGGTGCGCCGGATCACCACCAAGAAGGGCGATGCTATGCTGGTGGCGAACCTGGAAGATCTCACCGGCACGATCGAGATGGTGGTCTTCCCCAAGACGCTGGCCAGGAGCGGCGACGTGCTGCGCGACGATGCCACCCTGAAGGTGACGGCGAAGGTGGACAACCGCCGCGATGCGACGCAGCTGGTGGTGGAGGCCGTGGAGGCGGTGCAGCCCTCGCTGACGCCGCTGCCCGTGGCGCTGCCCAGCGAGATGGATCTGGAGGAGCTTGGGGAAGAGGAGACGGGGAGAAAAGGGGACGGGGAGACAGGGAGACCGGGAGACAGGGAGACAGGGAGACCGCCAGAACCCGCGCACGCCCCGGCGCCTGCTGCCGCGCCTGTGGCGACGATTCGGGCGCGCCAGCAGGTGAAGGTGAGCGGGGGCGGGAACGGCAAGGGCGAGTCGGCGCGCGGCAAGAGCGAGGCAGGGCGCAGCGATGCCCCGGCGCAGTATGGAGGGAGCACCATGACTGAGAGCGCGCCGACGGGCCGCAAGCTGCGGCTCTACCTGCCGCGCACCGGCAACGACGAGCTTGATGTGCGGCGCATGCAGGATGTCTACAGCGTGCTGCGCGCCAGCAGCGGCCCCGACGCGGTGACGCTCTACCTGCCCAACGGTGTTGGCATCGTGGTGCTCCAGTCGCAGCACACCATCACGCTATCGCCGGGCCTGCTCGACAGCCTGAAGGGCGTGCTTGGCGCGGAGCGTGTGGTGGCGGAGTGAGTGACAAGGAGACAAGGAGACAAGGAGAGAGCCTGATGACACCGATAGGCGCTCCCGGTCTCCTTGTCTCCCGAGCGAGCGATTCTCCCTGTCTCCCGGTCTCCTTGTCTCCCGAGCGAGCGCAGCGAGCGATTCTCCCTGTCTCTTGTCACTCCCCCAGCTCCTCCAGCTTAAAGTTATCGAAGCGGGCGCGCAGGCCGTCGGCGTCGGCGCTCTGGAGCACAAGGCCGGCCATGCCGCCGAGCTGTACGCCCTCGGGGAACTCGATCTCGCCCAGGTCCTGGTCGTTGATCAGGACGGTGAGCTTCTGGCCGCGCACCTCCACCCGCAGCTTGTTGGTGGCGTTCAGGCCGGGGTTCACCGCCTGCACCACGGTTGGCTGCACCACAAGCCCGCCGTCGGGGCCGTTGCGGTAGAGCATCAGGCTGCCGTCGGGCATGAGCAGCAGCGCAAAGAAGTCGAACGCGCCGCCGTCGCCGAACATCAGCCCGTAGCCGCTGCCCTCGGGGTTGCCGCTGAGCATGGTGGCCTCCACCTCGACGGCAAAGTCGCCCTGCACCTCGGACGAGCCTGTAGGCAGCGGCTGCTGCCAGGAGACAACCGAGCCCGCCACGAAGAGCTCGTAGGCGCCGCCTTTGATCGTGGCACCGCCCACGCTCCACTCGGCTGCGGCGGGGTCGTCGAACTGCTCGTTTAGCTCAAGCCGCGCCTGCTGCACGCCGTCAGGCGAGGCCATGGCGAAGCCCTCGAGGTTGTCGAAGCGCACGCTGAGGCCGCCCTGCTCGAAGGTGACGAGGCCAAGGGTGAGCTGGCCGGCTGTCGGCTGCTCGTCGTTGTGCTGGAGCACCTGCTCGCCGTTGATGAAGCCGGTGATGCTGGGGCCGTCGGCGACGACGCGCAGGCGGTTGGTGGCGCCAACCCCAGTCTCGATGCGCTCGTCGCGGGTCCAGGGCACCAGCGAGGTGTAGGTCTTGTCGTTCACGCGGGCGAGGCGATAGTAGCCGGAGGGGCTGACCGAGAAGATCAGGTGCTTGTCGGGGGCGCTCTGGCGGAAGCGGATGCCGAACTCGGCGTTGGGCGGGCCGGCGGTCATCGTTGCGTCTACGGCCAGGTCGAAGTCGGCGATCGTGTCGCCGCCGAGGTAGAGGCCGTAGCTGTCGAAGTTATCGAGCTCGAGCGTAAGCTCGTAGGCGCTGCCGGCGATGCTCGTCTGCGAGCGGTCCCAGCCGCTGGAGGCGGCGCTGAAGTCGTCGGCGATGGCGACGGGGCCGGCGGGCGGGGCGCGGAACTTATCGGGGGCCTCTGGGGGCGCGCTGGCCGCCGGGCTGAGGAACAGCAGGCGGCTGCGCAGCGTAGGCACAGTGGCGACGAGCAGCACCAGGGCGAGGGCGGCGCAGGCCACAAAGGCGCCCAAGGTCGCGGCGATGATCAGCAACAGGCGACGGCGGCCGCGTGGGGTCTCGGGGGGCGCAGGCACGGCATGAGCCTCTGGGTACGGCAGATACTCCGGGTCGGACATGGGATCAACCTCCCGGTGGGAAGGGGCATGCTTCAAGCGAACAGGTAATATAAATAGTATACCGCATTAGCGCGGCGCACACGCGGCGCTCAACGTGACATATGGTATAATACCGCCGATTATTGTTATGAACGCCGGGCCGCGCCAGGCCCGCGCGCGATTATGCAGGAGGAAGAATGGCGCTGGAAAAAGATGAGAAGAC
>JAYUYB010000100.1:0-5351 GCA_043752655.1 Chloroflexota bacterium | reverse complement strand
GGTCCACTTTGATGGCGGCAAGGTGCGGTACGCCTGCTCGCTCACGCCGCTGACAATGCCGTCGATGCTCGACACCACGTTGCCGAGGCTGCCACGCGAGAACTGCTGGGAGCCGTTCAGGTAGACGGTGTTATGCATCCCGAGATGGCGCACGGGCAGCCCGGTGGCTGCCACGAGATCGCCGACAATGTCGGAGGCGGGAATGCCTTCGACGTTGGTGTTGCACGAGAGCGCGCAGAGGGTGTCGAGCCGGGCCTGCTTTGCGGGATCGCCAAAGCCGACCAACTCGGCGTAGCGCCGTGCGGAGCTGCCGCCGATAAGTCCAATGTAGTAGGTACGTTTGATGCGCAGCCCGTTGGTGGCCCACTTCTGCTTTGGGTGGACGCGCATCCAGATGCCGAGCCGCCGCAGGAGCGTGCTCACCTGCTTGATCAGCGTCTCCGAGGCGCTGGAGAACTCGATGCCGCGCCCGCCCTGCATCACGCTGCCCTCAGCGTCGAACATGTGGCGCAGGAACAGCCTGATGCTGGCGTCGTCCGCGCGCATGATGAAGTCGGGGATGGACTTCTGCGCCGACTTGCGGCCCCAGACGTAGCTGCGCTCCTCCAGGAAGCGGCGGTAGGCGACGCTATTCAGGCACAGATAGGCTGCTCTTGCAGGCGGTGTTGCGAGGGCCGGCTGATTGATCTCAAGGCCGAACCGCTCGCCGACGCGGTGAACAAGCGCGCGCAGCGTGGTGAGCGTCGCCACATTCTTCTGTGTGATGATCAGCCGTCCGGTTGTGGCTAGCTCGTTCCCCTCTGCGATCTGCCAGGCCAGGAGCGCGACGAGATCGGGATCGACTGGCTCGCCTTCCCAGACCAGGCGCGACGGCACGCAGACGTAGTCGCCCGGCTTAAGCTCGTTCGTCCAGCCATCGCGGCCGAGCAGGCGGTGGGCCTGCGTGATCGTGATGCTGCTGCCATCCTCCAGGCGCACGGTGCGCAGTTGCTCGCGCACTTGCTGCCGGTACAGGCGGCGCACCTGAGCTTGGACGATCCGCCCGCTGCGCTCGTCGATGCTGTTGACGGTGAGCTGCGCCGTTGGCTCGGCCCATTCGCCCTCGCCGTCGAAGCGTGCCGGGCCGGCGTAGCGCTCCCAGATGCTCGCGGCTGTTTGCAGCGTCCCATTGAGGTAAATGAGCGAATCCGCCCCTAGGCATTTGCCCGTGCCCATATCGTCCGCCAAACAGCCGCCGAAGCCATAGCAGCCCAGGAAATGGAGCCAGTCGTAGCCAGACTTCTGGTAGGGGCGCAGCTCGCCGACGAAGCCGCGCGGCAGTGGCTCGGGCTCGATGCCGGCGAAGCCCTTGAGGCGCTCGCGGCGCTCGGCGAAGGCGGCGTCGGAGGTGGCGCGGTCGGCGTCGGCGAGAGCCTGGTCGAGCAGGGCGAGATGGTGGCCGGAGAGGCGCATGCCGTCGCCGCTATCCTCGGCGAAGGCGAAGAGGTGGCGGTAGCGCTCGGCCCACTCCTCGGGGATCTGGCCGAGCGAGCCGTCGGCGAGCTTCACGTAGCGCTCGCGGCGCTTGATGGCGCGCTTGAGATCTTTGAGCGGCAGCAGCTGCTCGCCGAACTGCACCACGGCGTCTACGTCGAACCAGTCGATGCCGGAGCTGACGTTGAAGGAGATTGTGGGCCGGTTGCGGTTGACGCGGGCGAGGGTGAGGGCCTCCTCGCCGAAGACGGTGAAGCCAGCGGCGGCGAGCTTGGGCACCTCGCGCAGCAGGAAGTCGATTGGGGCGACGCTTTTGCGCAGCAGGAACTCGCTGGGGTTGGCGCCGCGCTTTAGCCCGAAGCCAGTACTGAGCGCCTGCCAGGCGGCCTGCTCGGCGTCGGGGTCGCGGGCGACGCGCACAAGCGATGCGGCGCCGGGCTTGCGGCGCGTGCTGGCCTTGGGCAGATGCTTCTCGTAGGGCAGCTCCACGCTGTCGTAGCCGAAGCGCAGCTCTATGCCCAGGTCGCTCTCGCGCTCGCTGAGGTAGACGCGGGACTGAAGCGGAGCCGCGAGCTCCTCCCAGCTTACGGCGTCGCCGCGCACGGTAAGGTTCTCGCTAAGCGGGAGGAGATACTGCTCAAGGAAATCGTTCTCCTCGGCGGCGGGGATGCGCACCAGGGGGTAGCCAGTGATCACCTCGGGGCTTACGCCGGTCTCGTTGATGCGGAACAGCTGGCTGTCGATCAGCATCCAGAGCGGGTCGCGACTCACCATGCGGGCCTGGCCGGGGCGCGCGGTTATGGCGCGACCGCCGACGACGATGCGGAAGCTGGCGGTGAGGCCGCTGCTATCACGCGCGATATCGAGCTCGACGATGGCGGGCTCGTCGTGGACAAAAATGCGCCCATCGGCGAGGGGGGCTGCCTCGTCGCCGGCGTAGACGAGGCAGCCAGGCAGCATGGCGAGCACGGCGCTGAGCACCTTGGTGCCGGAGTACCAGTAGCCGTAGCTGCCGCCCGCGCCGATGGCGCTGTTGGCGGCGGCGATCGCGGCGGGCAGCATCTGCGGGTAGCCGTCGGGGGTGATATGGCTGCGCATAGCCTTCACGTGCGGGTGAAGCTGATTCTGCGCTATAGCCGACGCGATAGTGTCGGGGTCGCCGCCGTGGTTGGCGGGCAGATGCTTGCCGCTGAGCGTGTAGGGCGCGATGGCCCAGGCGTTGCCGCGCTCGATCAGGCTGAAGAGGATAGCGTTGCCGCTGGGCGGGGGGGCGCTGCGGCGCGCGGGCGGCTGGATGGCCTTGTCGAGGATGGCCTTCCAGACGCTGGGGGGATTGACGCGCAGATAGTCGCGCAGGGCGTAGAGCGCGGCGGCCTTGTGCTTGCAGGTGCCCCAGCCGTAGCTTTGGGGGCAGGTGCAGGTAAGATTCACATAGTTGCCAGAAAGGTAGACGCGCACCTGATTGGGGGGGCGCGGCGGCTCCTCGACGCTGATCAGGGCGCTGGTGGCGGCGCTCTGCTCGACTTTTGTCTGGCCTTTGCTGTAAAGCTCGTCGCCCTGTTTCTTGAGCTGCGGTGAGAAGCTGAGCAAGAGCTGATCGACGGGCAGTGTATCGGCTGTGAACACATAGACCATGGGTGCAACCTGCTTTGCAGAAAGAGCGCTATATAGTGTAAGCGCGAGTGGCCCTGCGGTCAACCTCGACAAAGCGCTGCGCATCGGGTACAATCGCCACTCCTATGAGATGCTTCAAACCTCTTGCGCTGCTGCTCGCAGCTCTGGCCTTTGCGGCCTGCCAGGTTGAGGGTGGCGTGGCCCGCCCTACGCCTGAGCCTCCCGCCATCGCCGCAGGCCCGCCCACCGCCGCGCCTGTGGGTAGCGCCACCCCTGCCACCACCACGCCCGCTGCGGCCAGCTCCGCCGCATCGCCCACCCCAGAGGAGACGCTTGCGCCGATCGTGAGCGACAGCGGCGTGCGGGTGGGGCTGCTCGCCGACCCCGGCGACCTACTGCCCTACCACGACGACCCTGCCGACGAGCGGGCCACCGCGCCGATCAGCGAGCTGATCTTCCCGGCGCCGCTGCTGCCCGTGAGCTACAGCTACACCAGCACCGGCGTGCTGGAGCGCGTGCCCAGCGTGGAGAATGGCGACGTGGCGATCAATAGCGTAGAAGTCTACCTGGACGCTACGGGCGCCATCACCGCCACAGCCACCGGCACGATCACGCAGGTGCAGCAGATCAGCGTGACGTACCGCTGGAGCCACGAGCTGAGCTGGTCGGACGGGGTGCCGCTCACCGCAAGCGACTCGCTCTTCGCCTTCGAGCTGGCCCGGCGCGCGAACCTCGGGCAGGAGGCCGCGAACAAGCTGGCGCTGCTTCAGAGCTATGAGCTGGTAGACGACTACACTACGCGGGCGCTGCTCAAGCCCGACTTCACTGACCCGGCCTTTCTTACGATGTACTGGGCGCCGCTGCCGCGCCATCTGCTGGAGGCGAGCGACCCGGCCAAGCTGCGCACGGGCGAGTTCGCGCTGCGGCCTGTGGGCTACGGCCCCTACATGGTGGAGCGGCGCGACCAGGGCAGCCTGCGCCTTGCTCGCAATCCGCACTACAAAGGCAACCCCGGCACAATCGACACGGTGAGCTTTATCTTTCGCGACAGCGCGGAGCTGCTGCGCAGCTCGGTGGCGGGCGGCAGCCTGGACGTGGCCGTGCTCGATCAGCCTGCGCCCGAGCTGCTGGACGCAGTGAGCGCGGACGCGCAGAGCGGCACGCTCCAGGTGAGCGCCGTGGCCAGCCCGATCTGGGAGCATCTCGATTTCAATCTGGACGTTCCGGCGCTCCAGGAGCTGCGGCTGCGCCGCGCCATCGCCCACGCGATCGACCGCGAGGGTGTCGCCCGTGAGCTGTTTGGCGCGTACGGCGCAGTGCTAGAGAGCTGGATCGTGCCCGACCAGTGGGCTGCGGCGGCGCCCGAGCAGCTTACGCGCTACCCGTTCAACCCGGACGAAGCGCGCCGCCTGCTGGACGAGGCGAGCATTGTGGACAGCAATGGCGACGGGCTGCGCGAGGTTGGCGGCCAGCCGCTCACGCTGAGCCTGGTGACGACCCAGGGCTCTGCGCTGCGGCTCGCGCTGGCCCAGCGGATCGCCGAGAGCCTGCAGGCCGTGGGCATCGGCGTGTCGGTGCAGGAGATGCCAACCACGGCGCTGTACAGCAGCGAGGGGCCGCTGTTCCGCCGCAGCTTCCAGCTAGCGCTCTTTGCCTGGATCGCGGCGCCCGACCCGCGCGGCTGGGAGCGCTGGAGCTGCGCCGGGGTGCCGAGCGAGGCGAATGGCTGGACGGGCAACAATTTTCCTGGCTGGTGCTTCTTCGAGGCCGACCGGGCCATCCGCACGGCCACCACCTCGCTGGATCGGGCGGAGCGCGAGGCGGCCTACCTGCGCCAGCAGCAGCTCTTTACCCAAGAGCTGCCGGTGCTGCCGCTGTTTCAGCGCGTGGATGCGGTGCTGGTGGCCCAGACGCTTACGGGCGTGCAGGCCGACCCGACGGCGCCGGTGACATGGAACCTGGAGACGTGGGCGCGCAAGTGAGGTGGGGGCGGTATGTTATCCACAGATGGCACAGATTTCCGGCCATTTCTGGGGGTGCGGCGTAACGTTTCGGGCCAGGCGGGGCAGCGGGCGACTGAAGGCGCGCCACCGGGGCGCTGCGCGCCGCGCGTCGGCGCAGGCCGACGCCGTGCTGCGTCCGCGTCGGCGGACGAGCGGCCAGAGGCCCGGCCGGCGCGGCTTCAGCCGCCGGCCATCGGGCAGCCCGAAACGTTATGCCGCACCGATGTCCTGGCCGTGTGTTGACGCGTTGTGTTACCATAG
>JAYUYB010000099.1:0-5353 GCA_043752655.1 Chloroflexota bacterium | reverse complement strand
CTACCCCTTCACAGCCGCGTGTAGGGGTTTTTTATGCCCAAATGTAGACCACAGGAGTAGCATTCACGTGACGAAGCCGAAGCCCACATATCTCGAGGCCCTCAGCCAGCACGTCTTGATCTATGACGGCGCCATGGGCACCAGCATCGATACCTTCGAGCTTACCGCCGAGGACTTCGGCGGCGAGCGCACGAACGGTAATCGCGACTACCTCGTGCTCACGCGCCCCGACGTGATCGCCGCCATCCACGCCTCGTTTCTGGAGGCCGGCGCCGATGTGCTGGAGACATGCACCTTTCAATCTACCCGCCTGCGGCTTGAGGAGTGGGGCCTCGGCGAGCGTACCGTCGAGCTGAACCAGGCCGCCGCCGCGCTCGCCCGCTCGGTCGCCGACCGCTTCGAGGCCCAGGATGGCCGCCCGCGCTACGTCGCCGGCTCGCTTGGCCCCACCGGCAAGCTGCCCTCCTCCGACGACCCAGCGCTCTCCGACATCACGTTCGAGCAGCTGAGCGAGATCTTCCGCGAGCAGGCCAGCGGTCTGATCCAGGGCGGCGCCGATGTGCTTGTCGTAGAGACCAGCGTCGATATTCTTGAGCTTAAGGCCGCGCTCGACGGCATCCGCCGCGCCAAGCAGGAGCTCGCCCGCCCCGATGTGGCCGTACAGGCCCAGGTCTTCCTCGATCTCTCCGGCCGCATGCTGCTCGGCACCGACGTGCCCGCCCTGATCGCCACGCTCGAGGCCATGCCCGTGGATGTGATCGGCCTGAACTGCTCCACCGGCCCCGAGCATATGCGCTCCGCCATCCAGTACCTGACGGCCCATTCGCGCAAGCCGATCTCCTGCATCCCCAACGCTGGCCTGCCGATGGAGGTGGACGGCCAGACTGTCTACCCGATGGAGCCCGAGCCATTCGCCCGCATCCTCGGCGAGTTTGTTGGCGAGTATGGCGTGGGCGTTGTGGGCGGCTGCTGCGGCACCACCCCTGCCCATATTGCCAAGCTGCGCGCGGCTGTCGGCTACGAGCGCGCCCACACCCCGCGCGAGATCGAGTACATCCCCAGCGTCAGCTCCGGCATCCGCGCCGCCGCGCTGAAGCAGGATATTACGCTCACGATGATCGGCGAGCGCGTGAACACGCTTGGCTCGCGCAAGGTGAAGAAGCTGCTGCTCGCCGACAACTACGACGGCGTGCTGGAGGTTGCCCGCGAGCAGGTGGACAGCGGCTCGCATCTGCTTGATGTCTGCGTGGCGATGACCGAGCGCCCCGACGAGCTCGACCAGATGGTGCGGCTGATCAAAAAGCTCACCATGAACATCGAGCTGCCGCTGGTGATCGACACCACCGAGCAGGACGTGCTGGAGGCGGCCCTCGCCGCCTACCCCGGCCGCGCCATCGTGAACTCGGTGTCGCTGGAGGGCGGGCGCGGCGAGAAGATCGACAAGGTGCTGCCGCTTGTCGCCCGCTACGGCGCCGCCGCTGTGGCCATGACGATCGACGAGGAGGGCATGACTCACACCCGTGAGCGCAAGCTGGCCGTTGCCAAGCGGCTCGCCCAGATCGCCCACGACGAGTATGGCATCCCCGCCGAGGCCCTGATCTTCGACGTGCTGACCTTCCCGATCACCACCGGCCAGGAGGAGCTGCGCAGCGCTGCTGTCGAGACCCTGGAGGGCATTCGGCTGGTCAAGCAGCAGATCCCCGGCTGCTTCACGACCCTTGGCGTCAGCAACCTGAGCTTCGGCGTTGCGCCCCACGCCCGCGCCGCGCTCAACTCGGTGTTTCTGTTCCACGCTGTCGCCGCCGGCCTCGACACCGCGATCATCAACCCCACCCACATCACCGCCTATGCCCAGATCTCCCAGCAGGAGCGCGAGATCTGCGAGGATCTGATCTTCAACCGGCGCGAGGAGGCGCTGGCCAGCTTCATCAACCACTTCGAGGCCAACGCCGCCGCCGAGCTGGGCGAGCGCGCCGACCCCACCGCCGAGCTGGGCGTTGACCAGCGGCTGCACTGGAAGATCCTCAACCGCAAGAAAGAGGGCGTCGAGGCGGATATCGACCAGGCCGTTGATGAGCGCCTCCAGCTGCGTGGCCTGCGCCTCAGCGACGCAGCGGTGAGCCTCAAGGACGCTGCGGAAAGCTCGCCCCAGGGCGTCGCCGCCGTACATCTGCTCAACAGCGTGCTGCTGCCCGCCATGAAGGAGGTCGGCGACCTGTTCGGCTCGGGCCAGCTGATCCTGCCCTTCGTGCTGCAGTCTGCCGAGGTGATGAAGAAGTCGGTCGCCCGCCTGGAGCGCTACCTCGACAAGCTTGAGGGCACGACAAAGGGCAAGGTGGTGCTCGCCACCGTCTACGGCGATGTCCACGACATCGGCAAGAACCTCGTCAACACGATTCTGTCTAACAACGGCTACACCGTGTACGACCTGGGCAAGCAGGTGCCGCTCAACACGATCATCGAGAAGGCGGTGGAGGTGGGCGCCGACGCGATCGGCCTCTCCGCGCTGCTCGTGAGCACGTCCAAGCAGATGCCGCTCTGCGTGCAGGAGCTGCACAAGCGCGGCCTGAGCTTTCCGCTGCTGGTGGGCGGCGCCGCGATCAACAAGCAGTACGGCCAGCGCATCTCGTTTGTGGCCGACGAGAAGCCCTACGAGAGCGGCGTCTTCTACTGCAAGGACGCCTTCGAGGGCCTGGAGACGATGGACAAGCTGAGCGATCCCGCCAGGCGCGAGGAGTTCGTCGCCAAGACGATCAGCGATGCCGCAGGCGTGCTCAGCCGCAAGCAGACTGGCCGCGTAACCCTCGACGCCCTTGGCAAGGCCAGCATCACCGGCGAGAAGGTGCGCTCCACAGTGCGCCAGGACGTGCCGGTGCCCACGCCGCCATTCTGGGGCGCCAAATCTACGAACCGCATCCGCTTACAAGACGTAGTGGACTGCATGGACCGCAACGCGCTCTACCGGCTCCAGTGGGGTGCCAAGAACGCCAAGGGCGCCGAGTGGGAGCGGCTCAAGAGCGACTTCGACCTGAAGGTGCGCGAGCTTGTGCGCGAGGCAGAGCGCGACGGCTGGCTGGAGCCGAAGGTGGTGTACGGCTACTTCCCGGTGCAGAGCCAGGGCCACGACCTGATCGTCTACGATCCTGCCGATCGCGCCCGCGAGCTGACGCGCTTCGTGTTCCCGCGCCAGCCCGAGCGCGAGCGGCTCTGCCTGAGCGACTACTTCCGCCCGGTGGAGAGTGGCACGTACGACGTGGCCGCCTTCCAGATTGTCACTATGGGCACGGCAGTAGACGACCTGACGGAGCAGCTGCAGGCCCAGGGCGACTACAGCCGCGGCTACTACATCCACGGCCTTGGCGTGTCGCTGGCCGAGGGACTGGCGGAGTACACCAACCGCCTTGTGCGCCAGAGCCTGGGGCTGGGCGAGGGGCGCGGCAAGCGCTACTCGTGGGGCTACCCGGCCTGCCCGGACCTGGAGGAGCACATCAAGCTCTGGCAGATCCTGCCCACCCACGAGATCGGCGTCACGCTCACCGAGGCCTTCCAGATCGTGCCGGAGCAGAGCACGGCCGCGTTTGTGGTGCATCACCCAGAGGCGAAGTATTTCAGCATCGGCAGCGCCCTCACGCGCGCCGAGGAGGATGTGGCGGCCTGATCAGTTGTGGCACGCTTCCTGCACCCTGCTTGATCCTGAGCGGGGCGACAGTGCCCATGGCATTGATCGAAAGGCGGGCAGCATATGTTTCGTACACGTTCCGCAGCTGGCGGGCGCGGCGGCTTTGGCGGCGGTAGGCTGCTCATCGCCGGCGTGATCGCCATCTTCTCGCTGATTACCTACTTCGGCACGCGGCAGACCAACCCCGTCACCGAGGAGGTGCAGAACATCAGCATGACGGCCGAGCAGGAGGTGCTGCTCGGCCAGCAGGCCGCCCCCGAGATGGCGGCGCAACATGGCGGCCCATCGGCCAACCAGGAGCTCCAGACTCGGGTAGATCAGATCGGCCAAAAGCTCCTTAGCAGCTCCGAGGCCGGCCAGGCGCCCTACCCATTCGAGTTCACCGTGCTCGCCGATCAGGAGACCGTGAACGCCTTCGCCCTCCCCGGCGGGCAGGTCTTTGTCACCGAGGGGCTGGTAGCGCTGCTCAAGAGCGAGGGCGAGCTGGCCGGTGTGCTGGCCCACGAGATCGTGCATGTGGTGGGGCGCCACTCGGCCGAGCAAGTGGCCCGCGCCCAGCTCACCGAGGGCCTTACGGGCGCTGCCGTGCTCGCCACCTACGACCCGAACAATCCCTCGACCCAGCAGAGCGCCGCGATGGCGCAGCTGATCGGGCAGACGATCAACATGAAATATGGCCGCGACGACGAGCTGGAGTCTGATCGGCTTGGCGTGAGCTACATGGCCGACGCTGGCTACGACCCACGGGCGCTCATCCGCGTGATGCAGGTGCTCGCCGAGGCCAGCCAGGGCCCGCGCCCGCCAGAGTTCCTCAGCACCCACCCTGACCCCGGCAGCCGCGTGGAGCAGATCAAGGCCGCCATCGCCGAGCGCTTCCCCGAGGGCGTGCCCGAGGGTTTGACGCCGTAAAACGCCGGGCAATTTATCCGCAGATTACGCAGATTACGCAGATTTGGGAGCAGCAGCATCTGCGTAATCTGCGTAATCTGCGGATGAAATAGCTGCGGTCGTATCCTTTTAGAACGGCGGGCGGTATCAAGGCAACGTGTTACGTAGCCAGCCAGAAGGAGCCCCGCCATGCAGTGCCGCCACTTTACCATCCATCTCAGCCCGCAGCAGCTTGCCGAGGACGAGGGGCGCCTGAACATGTTCTTGAGCCAGGTGGAGGTTCACTCGGTCAAGACCTCGCTGGTGGCGCCGAAGGGCGAGCGCTGGTCGGTGCTGGTCTTCTTTGAGCAGCGGGCCAGCGCGGCGCCGCAGCCGACCCAGCAGCTCGATGAGGCGCCGTCGGCCGCGCCCAGCCTGCTGGCGCCCGAGCTGAGCGCAGAGGAGCAGCGCATCTACGAGCTGCTGCGGGCGTGGCGGGGCGAGCGGGCGAAGGCCGATGGCGTGCCGCCCTACGTGATCGCCCACAACGCGGCGCTGCTTCAGATCGCCCAGCACCATATGAGCCTGGCCGCCGCCGAGGACTTCGCGCCGCTCAAGCGCTTTGGCGCCCAGCGGGCCGCGCGCTACGGCGCCGACATCCTCCAGCTGCTCCTGCTGCGGCCCGCCGTCGGCGAGGAGCCGCTGTTCGACGACGACGACGCGCGCTGAGGCGAGGGAGCTGTTTGGAGCACGAAGGGCGCGAAAGGCCGCGAACCGCCGCGAATGCGGGCATCCACCTTCGCGCCC
>JAYUYB010000098.1:0-5354 GCA_043752655.1 Chloroflexota bacterium | reverse complement strand
GGCCGTTGTCGCCCTTGATCACACAGACATCGAGCAGGCCATCGTCGATGATCGCGCGGTGCGTGATCTTCACCAGGCCGCCGTAGAGCTGCGTGTTGCCGATCACCACCTGCAGCACCCGACCACGGATCGCTCGCCCATCTACCACGAGCCGGGTGCGGGCGCCCCGGATGTGCAGCACCTGCTGGAAGCCGCGAAAGACATAGGCCAGGGCGCCGAGGCGCCGCTTCTCGCCCGCCTTCACGCCCGCAGTGATAGCCGCGTCGAAGCCGATGCCGGCCATCAGCAAGAAGTAGCGCTCGCCGGCGCGGCCAAGGTCGATCGGGCGCACCTGCCAGGCCAGCAGGGCCTCGGCGGCGGCGCGGGGCTGCAGCGGGAGGCGCAGCTCGCGGGCCCAGACATTCATGGTGCCGAGCGGGAGCGGGGCGAGGGCGGTGGTGGAGCCGGCCAGGCCGTTGATCACCTCGTTGATCGTGCCATCGCCCCCGGCGGCAACCACCAGATCGTAGCCCTGCTCGCTGGCAAGCCGCCCAAGCCGACGGCCATCGCCGGCCTCACGGGTGGGCTGGAGCGTCACGTCCCAGCCTGCCTCGCGCCAGACAGAGGCGGCGGCGCTGAGCTCGCGCTCCAGGGGCTCGGCCTGGCCAGCATTGGGGTTGAACACGAGCATGGTACGCATAGAGTGCCGGTATTGGGGCCGAAGAACGGCGGAAGTATACCACACCGCTCCACGCTCCAACGACCGCCCGAAGGATGCTACAATAGCGACCAAACACGTACCACAGGCCTGGCGCACAAGCGCCTGATTACAGCGGATCGCATCAGGAAGCCATGCGCGCAAGACAAGGCTCCATGGTGAGCCTCTGGGGCACGGTTGACACCCTCTGAACTCTGCGGTACCATACGCGTTACGTCGCGTTCCAGAAGATGACCGCAACCGCTGCCATGGAGCGCGGGCCGTACCAACGGGCGAATACCTATGCAAGAGCATGTGGAAGAGTTTCTGGCGCACATGGCCAGCGAGCGGAAGATGTCGGCCAACACCACGGCCGCCTACCGCACCGACCTGGACCAGCTCGGCGCCTTTCTGCGCGAGCAGGGCGTGAGCAGCTGGCCAGACGTGAGCCACGCGCATGTGCTCGGCTTTATGCTCTTCCTACGTGAGCGGCGCTACGCCAACTCCACGGTCGCCCGGCGCACAGCGGCGGTAAAGTCGTTCTTCAGCTACCTGCTGAGCAAAGGCGTGGTTACGAGCGACCCCGCCAGCCAGATCGACTCGCCCAAGGTTGATCGCTCCCCGCCCAAGTCGATCTCCCCGCACCAGGTAGACGAACTGCTGGAGCTGCCGCTGCGCTCCTCCACGCCTGAGGGCATGCGCGACAAAGCCATGCTCGAGCTGCTCTACGCCACAGGCCTGCGCGTAAGCGAGCTTGTAGCCCTTGAGCGCGAGGACATCACTTTGGAGCAGAGCAGCCTGCGCTGCTCGGGCAAGGCCGGCCGCGAGCGCGTGCTGCCCCTGAGCGCCACCGCCGTCACCTCGCTGGAGGAATATCTCGACTCTGCCCGCAGCCAGCTCGCGCGCAACAGTGATCAGCCCACCGAGGCGCTGTTCCTTAACCATCGCGGCAATCGGCTCACCCGCCAGGGCTTCTGGCTGATCCTGAAGGGCTACGCCGAGGAGGTGGGCCTGCACGAGCTTACCCCCCACACGCTGCGCCACTCGTTCGCCGCCCATATGCTGGGCAGCGGCGCCGAGCTGCGCGAGGTGCAGGAGCGCCTTGGCCACGCCTCGCTCTCTACTACCCAGATCTACACTCACATGAATGACAGCAAGCCAGCGCAGAAGCGCGCCAGCCGCGATCCCGAGGGCCACAACGGCCGCCATAATGGTGTCTACCCGGAGCTGGTGGCTCAGGCCGAGGCCGACGAAGACTGAGTTTGCGCCGAGCCTGTTGTTCACAGATGCCACAGATTTCCGGCCCATTTTTTAGCCCCAAAGATGTGCTATACTCAGCGGGAGGGGTCGTAGGCGCCCCAGGGCAATGATCCGGAATAGTACCCGAACCGACGGCCATCAGCGAGCCGGGGCCAGTGTGAGCCCGGCGGCACGGGTTGGGGGAAGGGCGCCGGGGAGCCTATGTAGGGGCGTGATACATCACGCCCGAACGAGTGGGCGCGCGCCACAGGCGCCGCTAACTGGGGTGGAACCGCGCATCGTATGGTGCGTCCCCAGGCGAGCATTAGCCGCCTGGGCTTTTTGTTGCCCCAGGCCCTGCGAGGAGGAACGCCATGCCCGCCGTCTCAATGGATCAGATCGTCTCGCTCTGTAAACGCCGTGGCTTTATCTTCCCCGGCAGCGAGATCTATGGCGGCCTCCAGGGCGCCTACGACTTCGGCCCGCTCGGCGTGGAGCTGAAGAACAATATTATTAGCGACTGGTGGCGCAGCAATGTCTACGAGCGCGACGACATGGAGGGCCTCGACTCGGCCATCCTCATGAACCACCTGGTGTGGAAGTACTCCGGCCACGAGGAGACCTTCAACGACCCGCTGGTAGACTGTCGCAGCTGCAAGAGCCGCTGGCGCGCCGATCACATCCAGGGCACCTGCCCGAACTGCGGCTCGACCGATCTCACCGAGCCGCGGCCCTTCAACATGATGTTCAAGACCCAGGTTGGCCCGGTTGGCGACAGCGGCTCGTTCGCCTACCTGCGCCCCGAGACGGCCCAGGGCATCTTTGTGAACTTCGCCAACGTGCTGGCCACCACCAGCCGCAAGCTGCCGTTCGGCATCGCCCAGGTGGGCAAGGCCTTCCGCAACGAGATCAACCCGCGTAACTTCCTGTTCCGCGTGCGCGAGTTCGATCAGATGGAGATCGAGTTCTTTGTGCTGCCCGGCAGCGATGAGGCCTGGCACGAGCGCTGGCTGGAGGCGCGCCTGGCCTGGTGGGAAAGCATCGGCGTGCGCCGCGAGCGCATCAGCATCTACGATGTGCCCGCCGACGAGCTGGCCCACTACTCGAAGCGCACCTACGACCTGATGTACGACTACCCGAGCATCGGCGTCCAGGAGATCGAGGGCATCGCCAACCGCACCGACTACGACCTCGGCTCGCACTCAAAGGACCAGGCCAGCCTGGGGCTTACGGCCCGCGTGAATACGAACGAGGACAGCACGGCGCGGCTCACCTACTATGATCCTGAGAGCAAGCGCCACCTGGTGCCCTACGTGATCGAGCCCTCGGCCGGCGTGGGCCGCTGCACGCTCGCCGTGCTCTGCGAGGCCTACGACGAGGAGATGACGAAGGCGCCCGCTCCAGAGAAGCTTCAGGCCGTAGGCGAGGCTCTCTTGGCCTTCCTTAAATCTGTGGGCAAGAGCGAGAAGCTGCGCCCCGAGCAGCGCGACGCCATTCTGGCCCAGGGCGAGGCGGTTTCGGCTGCGCTGCCCGAGCGCCTGGCCGAGGTGGAGACCCTGCTCGGCCTCCCTGGCGCCGACGAGATCGAGCTCGGCAAGAAGCTGCGCGGCCAGGCCCAACCCGTGCTGGACGAGCACTACCGCACCGTGCTGCGCCTCAAGCCAAAGCTTGCGCCCGTAAAGGTCGCCGTCTTCCCGCTTAAGCGCAACCACGAGCAGATCGTGGCCACGGCCAGAAGCATCCGCAAGCAGCTCCAGGCCGAGAGCGGCGTGCGCACCTTGTACGACGACACCGGCGCCATCGGCAAGCTCTACCGGCGCCAGGACGAGATCGGCACGCCCTTTTGCATCACCGTAGACTTCGACACCCTCGGCGAGGGCAAGGACCCAACGCTGGCCGGCACCGTCACCGTACGCGACCGCGACACCATGGCGCAGGAGCGCGTGCCGATCGCCGAGCTGCAGAGCTATTTGAGGGAGCGGCTGCGGTAATCAGGAGACAAGGAGACAAGGAGACAAGGAGACAAGGAGACAGCTCATCTTCGCCGTCAGGCGCTCCTTGTCTCCTTGTCTCCTTGTCTCCAGCGCGAGTGAAACGAGCGCGGTCTCCGGGTCTTCCAAGCGAGCGGAGCGAGCTATGCAAGAGGGACGCTTCACAATCCCCACGCGGATCTACCTGACGGCGGAGCAGCGCGCGAAGCTGGAGCGTCTGCTGCGCCACGAGGAGCGTGAGCTGGACGCGCTGCTCACGGAGCTGGCTGCGGCCTACCTCGCGGCGCAGCCCGAGCCGCCCGCTGAGTCGCTCGCCGTTGGCGACACGGCCACCGAGGAGCTGCGGCAGCGCCGCGCCGAGCTGCGCCGCCTGCGCCCCAAGCTCAACGATGCGCACAACCCGCCGCCCGCCTGGCTGATCGCGATGGTCGCCGAGCTAGAAGCAGAGATAGAGCGTCTGGGGCGCGAACGTCTGGAGCGCGAACGTCTGGAGCGCGAACGACGCGAAGGGTAGCGAAGGGCGCGAACGTCTGGAGCACGAACGACGCGAACGTCTGGAGCGCGAACGACGCGAAGGGCGCGAACGCGAAGGCACGAAAGCGCGAACGGCGCGAACGGCGTGAAGGGCAGTATGGCGAAGCTGCGGCTCGATCAGCTGATGGTGGCGCGGGGGCTGGCGGAGACGCGCACGCGCGCACAGGCGCTGGTGATGGCCGGCAGCGTGCGTGTGGCCGGCCAGCCCGCCAGCAAGCCCGGCGCGCTGGTGGACGAGGCAGCCGCCCTGGAGGTGACGGCCGCGCTGCCGTACGCCAGCCGTGGCGGCTACAAGCTGGCCCACGCCCTCGATAGCTTTGCCCTGAGCCCCAGCGGCATGATCGCGCTGGATGTGGGCGCCTCCACTGGCGGGTTCACAGATGTGCTGCTTCAACGCGGCGCCGCCCATGTGTACGCCGTCGACGTAGGCTACGGCATCCTCGACTACAGGCTGCGCACCGACGCCCGCGTGACGCCCCTGGAGCGCACCAATATTCGGCATCTGGAGGCGCTGCCGGATGGCGCTCGTCCTGGCTGTGCGGTGATCGATGTGTCGTTTATCTCGCTCAAGCTTGTGCTGCCTGCGGTGCGCACGCTGCTCGCACCCGACGCCTGGATCGTGGCCCTGATCAAGCCGCAGTTCGAGGCGGGGGCGGCGCAGGTGGGCAAGGGGGGCGTGGTGCGCGACCCAGCGATCCACCGGGCGGTGCTGAGCCAGATCCTCGGCTTTGCCGCCGCTCAGGGGCTTACACCGTGCGGCCTGGAGCGCTCCCCGATCACTGGCCCGGCCGGCAACGTGGAGTTTCTAGCCTGGCTCCAGCCTGGCGGCGCAGCGCTCAACAGCGAGGCCCGCATCCGGGCGCTACTCGCGGCGTAAGGGCGCTCCTCGCTGGTGTGAGGGCGCCACTCGTTGG
>JAYUYB010000097.1:0-5357 GCA_043752655.1 Chloroflexota bacterium | reverse complement strand
CGGCAGCGGCGCCGACTAAGCCCTGTGTAAAAGTCGGCGCGATTCTACGTTATGATAAAGACATGGGTTGCCCAAAGCTCGCCCGCGCGACCCCTACGACACCAGTTTCTGAAGCGTATGCTTGGCCGGTGAAGACCTATGAGCGCCGTCATCATCGAAAACCAAGTGGTCCACTACGAGGCATTCGGGCGCGGGCGCCCCGTGATCTTCCTGCACGGCTGGCTCGGCAGCTGGCGCTACTGGTTCCCGACGATGGAGGTTGTGGCGGAGCAGTTTCGCGCCTACTCCTTCGACTTCTGGGGCTTTGGCGACTCGCAGCGCAAGCAGACGCGTGAGAGCATCCAGTCGTACTCCGACCAGGTGATCCGCTTTATGGACGCGCTGGGCCTGGAGCGCGTGACGCTCGTGGGCCACTCGATGGGCGGCATGGTCGCCCTGAAGACAGCCCTGAGCTACCCCGAGCGCATTCAGCGCGTGGCGACGGTGGGCGCCCCCATCGACGGCGACTCGCTCTCGTGGCTGCTAAAGCTTACCGACCAGCCGATCTTCGCCGACGCCTTCGCCCGGCTGCCCTGGCTGCGCCGCCACCTGTTCCGCTTCTTTCTGGGCGAGACGAGCGACCCGCACGTGAGCGAGGTGATCGACGACAGCGTGAAGTCGAGCGCCAACACGCTGCGCTACGCCGTAAGCTCGATGCTGCGCACCGACCTGCGGCCCGAGCTTCAGCGCCTGCGCGTGCCGGCCCTGATCGTCCACGGCGGCCGCGACGACATCGTGAACCCCAACCAGGCCGATCTCTTTGGCGAGGTGGCGCTGTCCGAGGTGGTGATGATGCCGCGCAGCCGCCACTTCCCCTTCCTGGACGAGGCCGAGCTCTTCAACGACGTGCTGCTGCGCTTCCTCAAGGCCGGCACGATCCCCCCGCCCCCTAGTATGCCCAAGCTGCTGCTTGAGCGCCAGCCTGTGCTGGGGGACTAGACCGGGAGACCGGGAGACAAGGAGACAAGGAGCACCTAGCGGAGTACGAGGGGTGTCTCCTAGTCTCCTTGTCTCCTTGTCTCCCTGCTCGTGATACAATTACGCTCGTGAGTATCACCCTGAGAGTTGAGGGCGTGGCAGCCGGGTACGGTGCGCGCAGCGTATTTCGCGATCTCTCGCTGGAGCTACGTGGGGGCGAGACGCTGGTGGTGAGCGGGCAGAATGGCAGCGGCAAGAGTACGTTCTTGCGCCTGCTCGCTGGGCTGCAGCGCCCCGACAGCGGGCGGATCGCCTACGAGAGCGGCGGCATCAGCTACGATCCGCGTGAGGCCACAGGGCTGATCGGCTGGGTCGCCCCCGACCTGATGCTCTACCGCGAGCTGACGGCCCGCGAGAACCTGCGCTTCTTCGCCGATGTGCGCCGCCTGCGCATGGCCGATGCGGTGATCGACGCGCTGCTGGAGCGGGTGGGGCTGGGTGGGCGCGGCGACGATCGGCTGGCCGCCTACTCTTCCGGCATGGCCCAGCGCCTGCGCTACGCCTACGCCCTGCTGCACAGCCCGCCAGTGCTGCTACTGGATGAGCCCACTGTGACGCTGGACGAGCGCGGCGCCGCCGTGGTGGACGCGCTGATCAGCGAGCAGCGGCGCTACGGGATCGTGGTGGTGGCCACCAACGACCCGCGTGAGCTGCGCTACGGCGACCTTGTGCTGCGGCTTGGGGAGTAAGATGGCGCACGAGCTTCCGCGCAGCCAGAGCGCCACAACGCCCCACGAGACGAGCATCCGTGACACGTTGGCGGCCGCCTGGGCCGTGTTTGTGAAAGATCTGCGCACCGAGCTGCGCACGCGCTACGCGATCAATGCGATGGTGCTGTTCGCCGCATGCACGGCGGTGATGGTGAGCGTGGGGACAACCTTTATTGGCCTGCGGCGCACCGAAGAGTTCCTGCTGATCCAGTCCTCGCTGCTCTGGATCGCCTTCCTGTTCGCGGCGATCACGGGATTGTCGCGCGGGTTTGTGCAGGAGGAGGAGGCGCGCACCATGGCGGCGCTGCGGCTGGCGGCGCCGCCCGTGGCCGTCTACCTGGGCAAGTTTCTGCTGAACCTGGTGCTGCTGGCGCTGCTGGGCGCGATCAGCAGCGTGCTCTTTATTGTGCTGGTGCGCGTGCAGGTGGGCAGCCCGCTCGCCTTTATGCTGATGCTGGCAAGCGGCAGCCTGTGCCTGGCCTCGGCCACCACGATTCTGGCCGCGATCATCAGCAAGGCTGGCTTCAAGAGCGCGCTCTTCGCCGTGCTGGCCTTCCCGCTGCTGGTGCCGCCCCTGATCGTGGCGATCCAGGGCACCGCCGTAACGCTCGACAACGGCGGGCTTGGGGTGGCTTTAGGCGCCTTACAGTTTCTAGGGGCCTACAGCGTCGCCACCTTTGTGGCCTCGCTGATGCTGTTTCGCTTCGTCTGGGAGGAGTAATGCAAAATGCAAAATGCAAAATGCAAAACCGCACGGGCGCCGATCACTTTTGTATAATGGACGTGGCACTCCGGGGCCGCAGCGAACTTCGACCGTTGCATCTATACGTGCGACTCACCACAGGCAGCGAGCGTGGAGAATGAACAGCTACTAGCGCCCCGGCCTCATACGGCGCCCTCGTTTCTAAGCATTTGGGCGCCCCGCCTAATCCTGGCGCTGATCCTGCTGGTCGGCGGCTACTTTCGCACCCTGAATATCGCCGACTGGGATAGCGGCACCGGCCAGCACCCCGACGAGCGCTTCTTCTCCGATGTGGCCTCGACGGTGCGCCTGCCCGCCAGCCTCGGCGAGCTGTACGACTCGGCGCGCTCGCCACTGAACCCGCGCAGCTACGATAAGTTCCCGCTCTTTGTGTACGGGCCGTTCCCGATCATCGCCGCCAGAGTTGCGGCAGTGATGCTGACGCCGCCAGAGGCGCTGCCCGAGACGGTGCCGAGCCTCGCTGGCCCGCCCCAGGTGGGGCTCGACCCGCTGCGCCCGAACGAGGCGCGCACGAACTTCGGGCCGCCCGTGCCGAACCCGGAGCGCGGCCTGGTGCGGCCGCCGCTGCTTCAGGCCATGTTTAACCCGGAGGGCCGCAACCTCACCGGCTACGGCGAGATCCAGAAGGTGGGGCGCGGGCTTGCGGCGCTCTTCGACCTCGGCTCGATCCTGCTGGTCTACCTGATCGGGCGGCGGCTGTTTGATCGGCGCGTGGGGCTGCTGGCGGCGCTGCTGGCGGCGCTCGCCGTGATGCAGATCCAGCAGTCGCACTTCTTCGTGGACCCGATCTACTCCAGCTTCTTCTGCCTAGTGAGCCTCTACTGGGCGGTGCGCGTGGCGCAGGGTGGCGGCTGGGTCTGCGCCAGCCTGCTGGGCCTGAGCATCGGCGCGGCAATGGCGAACCGGATCACGCTGGCCACGCTGGGGCTGGTGGCGATTGTGGCGGTGGCCGTGCGGGCGAAGGACGCTTGGAGCGCGAAGGGCGCGAAGGACGCTTGGAGCGCGAAGGGCGCGAAGGACGTTTGGAGCGCGAAGGGCGCGAATGAGGCCGCGAAGGGCGCGAACGCGAAGGGCGCGAATGAGGGCTTTGTGGTTGCTGGGCTGCCGCTGCTGGTGCTGGCTGGGGCCATGACGCTGCTGAGCTTTCGGACGCTGGCGCCCGATGCGTTTATCGGCTCCACGCCAAGCTCGCCGCTGCTCACGGAGAGCGCCGGATTCTTGCAGGGCGCGGGTTTTCTGGATCTGCGGCCGGAGCCGCGCTTTTTGGGGAACCTGGGCGCGGTGCGCGGGCTGGTGAGCGGCGAGGTGGATTTCCCGCCTTCGCAGCAGTGGGTGGGGCGCCAGCCGTATCTCTTTCCGTGGGAAAACATGGTGCGCTGGGGCATGGGGCCGACCCTTGGCCTTGCCGCCTGGGGTAGCCTCGCGGCCTTTGCGCTGCTTGGGCTGCGCCGCCTGCTCTGGCCGCGCCACGACGACCCGCCGCTGAGCGCGGCGTGGGTGCTGGCGGTCTGGGTTGGCTTCTACTTTGGCTGGCAGGGCGCGCAGTTCGCGATCACGCTGCGCTACCTGCTGCCGATCTATGGCGCGCTGATCCTCTTTGCGGCCTGGGGGCTGGTGAGGCTGTGGGATTGGGGATGGTGGAGGGTGGACGGTGGACGGTGGACGATGGACGATGGACGATGGACGGTTGTCCGACGGCTCGCTGCCATGACGCTGCCGCTGGTGGTGATCGCCACATTGGGGTGGGCCTACGCCTTCTCGCGGATCTACGCGCAGCCGCACTCGCGGGTGCTGGCGGCAAGGTGGCTGGCTGAGCACGCGCCGCCTGGCTCGTATGTGATGTCGGAGATCTGGGACGATGCGCTGCCGCTCCAGGCCACCGACGCGGGCTGGGGATCGACGTTCGAGGGCATTAGCTCTGCGCCCTACGCCGAAGACGAGCCAAGCAAGTATTTTGGCGGCCCGAGCGGGGGCGGCGGCTTCGACGAGGGCATGCTCGATCAGCTCGACCGGGCCGACTACATCACGCTTACCAGCAACCGCGTCTACGACAGCACCTCGCGGCTGCGCATGCGCTACCCGGCGCTGATGCGCTACTACAACGAGCTTTTCGCGGGCAACCTGGGTTTCCGCCTGGTGGCCGAGATCACCTCCTACCCTACCCTGCTTGGCGTGGCGATCCCGGACCAGAGCGCCGAGGAGGCGTTCCACGTCTATGATCACCCGCGCGTGCTGATCTTCGAGAAGACGCCCGCCTACTCGCGCCAGCAGGCCGAGGCGCTGATCACCGACCCGACGCTCTGGCAAGAGGTGTATAAGTCGCCGGTGAGCGTGGCCGACCGCAACGCCACGGCGCTGCGCCTGACGGATAGCCAGTGGCCGCGCTACACGCAAGGCGGCACCTGGGCAGATCGCTTCAGCCGCATGAGCCTGGTCAACGCCGTCGCACCTGTGCTCTGGATCGGCGTGCTGGAGCTGCTGGGGCTCGCCGCCTTCGCGCTGCTCTTTCGCCTGCTACCTGGCTTACCCGACCGGGGCTACAGCCTCGCCAAGATCATTGGGCTGCTGCTGGTGGCCTACCTCGCCTGGCTGCTGGGAAGCCTTGGCAACGGCGCGGGCGTGCCGGGGCAAGGGGCCGTGGGCGGGGTGGGGGTGGGGCCGCTGCCGCTGCCGTTCACGCCGAGCACGCTCTGGCTGTGTGCGGCGCCGCTGCTTGTTGGCGGGGCGTGGGCGTGGTGGAGCGCGCGGGCGGAGCTGCTGGCCTTCTGGCGCGAGCGCCGGGCGGCCCTGCTCAGCGCCGAGGCGATCTTCCTGGGGTTTATGCTGCTGGGGCTGCTGCTGCGCTGGCTCAACCCGGATCTCTGGCA
>JAYUYB010000096.1:0-5384 GCA_043752655.1 Chloroflexota bacterium | reverse complement strand
GCCCTCCACCGCCAGCGAGCGGGAAGTTGAGCGCGGGCGCCTGCGGCCCTCTCCGGGCGGGCTGCCGGGCTGCCAGCATTGTCCACGCTCGCTGGCGGTCCGAGGCACGGTCCAGTTTGCAGGAGTCAGGCGTCAGTTCACAGGGTTCAGCATCAGTTGCCAAGCCACCGGGGGCAAACTGACGATTAAAGACTGACGACTACAACTGGTGACTAACACCTGACGCCTGTACACTGATCCTGCCACCTGATCCTGCGCCCAGTTGGGGCGGCAGCGCTCGGATCCATCAGCTAGCCAGCAAGCAGCGCCCGCCGCTCCGCGTCGCTGAGAAACGCGGCCCGCACACCATTCAGCTGGAGCTGGCGCAGCTCGGAGGGGCTCAGGCCGAGCTCGTCGCGGGCCACGCGATACTCGTGGGGCAGGTCGATCGCGCTGATGCCGGGGTCGTCGCTGGCCAGGGTGACGCAGAGGCCACGGCGCAGAAACTGGGGCAGCGGGTGGGCGGCGTAGCTGGGCACGGTGCTGGTCTGCACGTTGCTGGTGGGGCAGGACTCGATGGCGATGCCGCGCTCGGCGATCAGCGCTATCACGGACTTGTCCTCGATGGCGCGCACGCCGTGGCCGATGCGCTCGGCGCCAAGCTGCTCGATCGCCTGGCGCACGCTCGCCGGGCCGTCCGCCTCGCCTGCGTGCACCGTGATGTGCAGCCCGGCGGCGCGGGCCCGCGCGAAGTGGCGCACGAAGCGCGAGCCAGGGAAGTTGGCCTCGTCGCCCGCTAGATCGACGGCCACCACGCCCTCGCCCATGCAGGCGATAGCTGCCTCCAGCTCGGTCCAGCAGATCGCCTCGCCCAGGTGGCGCGACATGATCCCGATCAGGTTGGCGCGCACCGGCCACTTCGCCGTGCCAGCCCGCACGCCCCGGCAGCAGGCGCGCAGCACGCGCTCGGGGCTCAGGCCGTAGCGCTCGCCCATGAAGGCGGGGCTCAGGCGCAGCTCGATATAGGCGATGCCCTCGCGGTGGGCGTCCTCAATGTTCTCCTCGGCGATGCGGGCGATCGCGTCTTCGTCCACAAAAGCGAGCTTGAGCAGCTCGAACTTGGCGATAAAATCCATCAGCGAGGGGGCCACGCCCTGCACCTGGACGAAGGGCCGCAGGCCCTCCACCGTGTCGGCGGGGAGCGCCACCCCGTGCATGCGCCCGAGCTCCAGCACAGTCTCCAGGCGCACGTTGCCGTCGAGGTGCCGGTGCAGATCGACGAGCGGCAGATCATGGGCAATCGGCGTCATCGCGTATACTTGTTTCATCAAAGCGTAAAGCGCAGAGCGTAGAGCGTAGAGCGCAAAGTGTACAGTGCTTTGCGTAAAGCGTAAAGCAGTGCAAAACCCGCCCGTTGCCTGGCGGCTGAAGCCGCAGACTCGCCGTGCAAAGCCCGCCTGCGCGGGCTGCCTGAGCCCGCGCAGCGGGCTTCGCTCCGTACCAGCCGCGCGCTTCAGCGCCACGGCGGCGTGCGGATAGAAGCCAGCGCCCGAAACCATACGTCGCACCCGCTCTCCACTTTGCGCTTTTTACGCTTTGCGCTTTGTACTTTTATGGAGCAGATACAACTGTGGAGCTTACTCTCACCCCCGCGTGGGGGATCGAGCTGGCGAGCGCGGATCGCACGGCCCGTCTGGCCGCCGAGGAGCTGCGCGCCCATCTGGCCGCTTTGGGCGGGCCGGAGCTGCCGATTGTGAGCGCCGCCGAGGGGCCACGCATCGCGCTGCACCACGGCCCCGCCGGCGAAGGCTTTGTGCGCGCGGCGGACGCAGACGGGCTTGTGCTGAAGGGCGAGGGGCCGCGCGGGCTGCTCTACGCCGTCTACGAGCTATTAGAGGCGCTGGGCTGTCGCTGGCCCGCCCCCGGCGAGCAGCAGATCCCGCGCCGCGCCCGGCT
Source organism: Chloroflexota bacterium (assembly GCA_043752655.1). Taxonomy (GTDB): domain Bacteria; phylum Chloroflexota; class Chloroflexia; order Chloroflexales; family Chloroflexaceae; genus OHK40. The sequence continues at coordinate 3,449 of JAYUYB010000096.1, read as the reverse complement.
CCAGCTGCCCGCCGCAGGCGTGGCGGATCGGCCCGCGCTGGCCCGGCGCGGCCTGATCATTGGCCACGACCACTACCTCGCCGAGGCCGAGCGCTGGATCGTCTGGGCCGCCCGCAACCGCCTGAACACGATCTTTATCCATACCACGATTCACGCGCCCGCGCTCGGCGCCTGTCGCCTGAGCAGCTGGCGTGCCCACCGGCGCACGCTGCTGCCGCTCATCCGCCAGCGCGGCATGGCGCTAGAGCTTGGCGGCCACCATCTGCGCGACATGCTGCCGCGCCGGCTGTTTGGCGTCGCCCCCGCGCTGTTCCGCCACGACGGACAGCGCCGCGTGCCCGACCACAACCTGTGTGTGAGCAGCCCCCAGGCGCTGGCGTGGGTGCGCCGCACGGCGGCGGACTTCTTCAAGGCCTACCCCGAGGCCGAGCTGTATCATCTGTGGCCGGACGATCTGCGGGCGGGCGGCTGGTGCCACTGCCCGCAGTGCGCCGCCCGCTCGCCCGCCGACCAGGCCCTGATCGCCATGAACGCGCTTGCGGAGGCCTTGCCGCAGGGCCGGGGCAAGCGCCTGGCCTACCTCGCCTACCACGATACCGAGGCGCCGCCGACGCACGTGCCGCCCCACCAGGCGCTGGTGCCGCTCTTTGCGCCGCGCCTGCGCAGCTACGCCGAGGGCATCGACGGCCCGGCCAACGCCAGCGTGCTGGCCCACCTCACCCGCTGCGCGCGCGTCTTCGCGGCGCCGCCTGCCGTGTTCGAATACTACCTCGACGGCATCCTCTTTAAGTCGGCGCCGCCGCCCCTGCCCACCACGCTCGCAGCCGACTTGCGCGCCTATGCCGCTGCGGGTGTGCAGGCGGCCCACGCTCTGCTCACAGGCGACCGGCCCTTCCTGCACGCGCCGGTCAACGCCTACCTGTTCGCCCGGCTGGCCTGGGCGCCCTGCGGCGACCCGCAGGCCATGCTGGCCGACTACGCCGCTGCCCGCGCCCCGCATGCCGCTCCCGCATTGGCCCTGGCCTACACGGAGCTCGAGACGGCCTGGCGCCCCGCGCTGGCCCGCGACCCCGCCGCTGACAGCGACGCGGGCCGCGTGCGCGGGCGCGACCCGGTGGCATCCCCGCCCACAGATGTACTCGACACTATCGCCGAGCCACGGCGCGCCGCCGAGCTCCGCCTGGAGGCGATGGCCAGCGCTGAGGGCGCCATCGCCCGTGGGCGCGCCGCCTGGGATGTCGTCGTCGCAGTGGAGGGGCGCGACGGCGCCGCGCTTGCCGGGGAGCGGGCCGAGTGGGAGCACGGCGCGGCGCTGCTGCGCTACCTGTGGCTCCGCCAGCAGCTCTACGTGCTTGTGGAGCGCACGGCGCCCACCGAGCGGCTTGTCGAGGCGCTCGCCGAGGCGCAGAGCGCACTTGACACGCTCACAGCTTGGTCGGCGCGCCATGTGCCGAAGGCGGCGCATGCGGGGCACCAGCTGCTGCGCGCGCCCTTCCAGCTCCAGCTGGACCATATCGCCGACCGAGCGCTGCTCTCGCCGCTGGCCCGCCTGGGGCTGCGGGCCCGGCGCGCAGGCGACCTCGCGAAGCTGCTGCCACGACTGATGCGGTGAGGTGGGATTGCAGATGAGCTAGGGCATAACGTTACCCAGATCTGCCTGGACGCCCGAGCCCATTAGACCACGAAGTCGCGAAAGGCAGCGAACGACCGCGAATCGGGTCACACGCGTTCGGTTTCGCGTTCGCGGCGTTCGTGCCCCTTCGCGCCGTTCGTGGTCCAAACGTTTCGCGTTCGCGGTCCAGACGGCTTGGGGTACGCTACGCCAGATTAAACGGGAACGCATCTGCGAAGCTTGTCGAAGCCCGAGATCTCGATTGTGCTGCCGATCCGCAATGCTGGCGCGACCTTGCCCGCCTGCCTTGCGTCGATCACACGGCAGCGCGGCGCGGACTTTGAGCTGCTGGCGGTGGACGACGGCTCCGACGATGATTCGGCGGAGCTTGTGAACGCGCTGGCCCGCCACGACGCGCGCGTGCGGCTGCTCCAGCCTGGCCGTATGGGGCTTGTGGCCGCGCTCAGCCTGGGCGTGGCGGAGGCCCGCGCGCCGCTTGTGGCCCGTATGGACGCCGACGACCTGATGCACCCCGACCGGCTGCGGCTGCAGCGCGACTTCCTGGCGGCGCACGCTGAGGTCGCCCTCGTAGCCAGCCGCGTCGCGCTCTTCCCCCGTCGGCTGGTGCGGGCGGGCTACGCCGAGTATCTGCGCTGGCAGAACCGCGTGCTTACGCCGGAGCAGGTGGCGCAGCAGATCTATGTCGAGTCGCCCTTTGCGCACCCCTCGGTGATGCTGCGCCGAAGCGCGCTGGAGGCCGTGGGCGGCTACCACGACGGCCCGTTCCCCGAAGACTACGAGCTCTGGCTGCGCATGCACGCGGCCGGGCTGGCGATGGCGAAGCTGCCGCGCGTGCTGCTGGCCTGGCGTGAGGGGGCGGGCCGGGCCTCGCGGGTCGATCCGCGCTATGCCAGAGCTGCCTTCGACCAGCTGCGAGCGCGGTTCCTCGCCCAAGATCCACGGCTGCGCCAGGGGCGCAAGCTGGCCTACTGGGGCGCGGGGCGCAGCACGCGGCTGCGGGCGAAGCTGCTGATCGCGCAGGGCTTTCCGCCAGCGGCCTGGATCGACCTCGACCCGCGCAAGCTCGGGCAGACGATCTGGGGCGCGCCGGTGCGCCCGCGCGCCTGGCTTCTCAAGCGGCCCCGGCCATTCGTGCTCGTCTACGTGACGAATCATGGCGCCCACGACTTGATCAGCGGCTGGCTTGCGGAGCTGGGCTACGCGCCGGGCGAGGACTATCTTTTTGTGGGGTAGGGCAAGGGAACAGGGGACAGGGGACAGGGGACAGGGTGTGGAGCACCGATTAAGTGTAGCCCAGCGCCACACGTCTACGGCAGGCTCACGGCAATGCGGGCGAGCTGGTCGATACTGAGGCGGCCGCTCACGAGCCAGCAAGCTTCGGGGCCTGCGCGCGTGATCACGAGCGGCAGGCGCTCGCGGGAGACGGCGCTCCACGCTGCGGCCACGGCGACGCACGGCCTGCCGCCAAGCTCGAAGCCCTGCGTGGCGGGCGGCGGGCCGTCGGCGCTATCCCAGGGGAGCCAGAGCGGCTGGTCGGGGGGGAGCCCAAGCTCGATCCAGGTGGCCTGGAACGCGCCGCTCGCGTCCACGGCGCAGTAGCCCTCGCCAAAGCTGCGCGGTGCCAAAGCGGCGGGGAGATAGGCGGGCAGGGGATGCGGGCCGTCGGCATCCAGCGGCGTAGGCTGCGGCAGCGCATCCGGCTGAAAGATCGCCTCGCCGGGGGCCAGCGCCACCAGCAGCACGCGCAGGCCAGGGACGGCGACGCTGGCGAGCGTGGCAACGGTCGCGGGCGCGGGGCTAGACTGGCCGATGGGCA
>JAYUYB010000095.1:0-5387 GCA_043752655.1 Chloroflexota bacterium | reverse complement strand
AGCGCGGCTCGCCATCGTCGCCGGTCTGCACCGTGAGCAGGCTTTGTTGGCACAGGGCGGCCAGGCCATCGAGGACGCTTGTTGCCGACTGATCGGCCCCGCCGCACACCGCCACAGCGGCGGCTACCGACCAGTCGCTGGCGAAGATTGCCAGGCGCCGAAACAGGGCGCGCTCCTCGGAGGTAAGCAGCTGATAGCTCCAGCTGAGGGCGGCCTCGAGCGAGCGATGTCGCGGCGGCAGATCCTGTGCCCCGCCTGCGGTCGGCTGGAGCGACGCTTCGAGCTGTGCCAGCAACATCGTTGGGCTTGAGACAGTCAGACGCGCGGCGGCGAGCTCCAGTGCAAGGGGAAGGCCGTCGAGGCGGCTACAGATGGCGGCAACCGCCGCCGCGTTCTGGGCTGTCAGGGTGAAGTCGGGGCGAGCGGCTTGCGCGCGCGCTAGAAAGAGCTGCACGACCGGCATGGCGCTGACAACCTCCGGATCGCCCCATTGGGCGGGGATTAGGAGCTGCAAGGGCGCCACGTTGATCAGCCGCTCGCCGCGAACGTGAAGCGCGGCACGGCTGCTAACCAGGATGCTCAAGGCGGGGCAGGCCATGAGCAGCGAGACAAGGATTGTGCCCGCCTCGCGCACCTGCTCCATGTTGTCGAGCACCAGCAAGGTCGCGCGCGCGCGCAGATAGGCGCTGAGCTGATCGAGCGTGCTCTCCTTGGCGCCTGCGGGGACGCCAAGGTGGGCCAGCACGGCCTCGGGCACACGCTCGGGCTCGCTGATCGCGGCCAATGGAATGAAGTAGACGCCATCGAGAAACCAGGCTTGAACGTGCTGGGCTGCGGCGATGGCAAGGCGCGTTTTGCCGACGCCCGGCGGCCCTGTCAGGGTGATCAGCCGCTCGTCGGGATCGCAGAGACGCTGCGCAAGCTCCAGCAGCTCGGCCTCACGTCCGATCAAGGGCGTGAGGGGCAGCGGCAGCGGCAGCGGCTGGCTATGGGCCGGACTCCACGGCTCGTCGCTGGGTGCGGCGACTGCCTCCTTGCTCTCGCCACGGGCGAAGGCGATAAAGGCGTTCTGCTCGGCGGCGGGGATCTCGAAGACACCGGCCAGCATCGCAGCGAGCTGGCGTGAGGGCCGTCGTTCGTCGGCTTCGAGCTTGCGAATGGTGACGTGTGAACAGCCCACCCGGCTACCGAGGTCGCGCTGGGTGAGATCTGCGCGCCGCCGGTGGCGGCGTAGCCAGGAGCCAAACAGTTCGCGTGATTCCATTGCCCCTTGAAGGTAGAGAGAATTAAGAGCTGAGCATGGCGTCGCTGCTCGACGTGGAGCACTCAGCTAGTATAAACGAAAAGTGAAAATGTTTTAACAATCGTTTGGTCGATCATCTAGTACTGCGCCAGACCGACGAGCCGCCAAGGGCGGCTTTTACGCGTCCTTATGCTATGTATCGCTTTTGTATCGCTTCTGTCACGCCTAGCGATCTTACCAGCCGGGTGAAGATATGGTTATATTAAGGAGCGTCAAAGGTAAAAATATCGTTAAGAGCGCCTTCTACCAGCCCCACTCATGCACCACGAAGGAGAACTCATGCGTCGCTCACCCCCTGCCCATGTCGTGCTCGCCGCCGTAGCCCTGCTGCTGTTCTTCTTGAGCAGCAACCTACGCAGTCTGGGGGCGGCCCTCGTGCCGACAGCAGGCGCTACGAGCTCGTTTAGCTGCACACCGACGGGCTCTGTGGCCGTGCCGCCCAGCAGCTCCTCTGCCACCAGCGCCAGTGTAGAGCTCAGCACCGACGAGCGCACAGCGCTGATTAACCTCTCGTTTGCGAGCCTGCGTAGCGAGCAGGATACGATATCTATCTACGGACCGGCCGGCGCTGGCGAGAAGAGCGCGCTCCTGGCGAGCCTGCCGCTTGGCCAGTTCGACGGAATTGTCTGGGAGATCGCCCCGACCGCTGACCTGAGTGTGACCGACCAGATCGCAGCCTTGAAGGCGGACCTGCTGTTTATCGACGTTCACAGCGCCAACAAACCGGACGGGGAAGATTGTAGCCAGCTGCACTATGCAAGCACGGCCGTGCGCCGCAGCAGGGTCTACCTCCCCCTGATCGCGCACCCCAGGGGCAGCGGCACTGAGGGCGCAAAACTGCGCTGGGCGCCGCCCGCGCTCATCAACCCCACCACGATCGCGCTGCAGGATGGCTATAGCAAGCTCAGCCTGGACCCGACCAAGGATTACATCCTCACGCTGCCGCCGTATGTCAAGCGGGGCGGCATCTATGTGGTGGGCGGGCACAATGTAGTGATCATTGGGGGGCATGTGCAGCTCCCGGCGGAGCAGCAGGCCGATGACGGCACCTTGATCCGCTGCGATGCGCAGAAGAACTGCTACGACAGCGGCTGTAGTACCCGCGCCACGCCGCCGACGAGCTGGGACTATCATCAGTACTGCCGGGCGTTCTATTTTGCCCAGAGCACGGGGACGGTGCATGTCGAAGGCGTGCTGATCGACGGGCGGCAGACCAAACAGGACGCCTTTGCCATCAACGCGCCGGAGGCCACGGTGCAGATCCAGAACGTGCGCGTGGAGGGGCTGTACGGTGACGAGACGACCTGGCACGCCGATGTGATCCAGCCGTGGGGCGGGGTCAAGGAGCTACGCGTGGATCGGCTGACGGCCGAGACGGCCTTCCAGGGCTTGCAGCTCGCCCCGGACCCACGGGGCAACCCGAACATCGGCACACTCATACTGTCACGGACCAACATTAGCGGCAGCGGCAACTGGAAAATGATGGCCAGTTACGGCTGTAGTTTTGCCCGTCGGCTGGTGTTCGAGCAGCTGTATGTGCAGCCGGGGCCGGGGCGCACGCTCGCCAACACAGTCTGGCCGCCGGTGTCGGATGAACGTAAATGCAACGGGGTGCTGCGCAACGGCAAAGAAGTCGTTTGGCCTGATGCAACCATGCAGGGCGTCGTCATGCTTGGCCCTCCGCCAGGTGGGGATTTCGTGCCACAGGGAACGACAGGCAACGCGTACCAGTCGCCCGGATACCAGGAATGAACGGCAGGAGGAGACGTGGTGGGTGGCAGCGCCTCGCGCACCCAGCCTTCAGGCTCTAGGTGGCATACCTTTCAGATAAGGTCTTGTGGGCCGAACAGCCCTCACCCCCAACCCCCGCTCCCGCTCAGGGAGCGGGGGCTGCGGTCGTATGGTGCCGCCAAGCCCTACCCAGCGGTGCCGACCAAGCGCTGCTGCTCGTACCAGGCGATGGTGCGACGCAGACCTGCCTCGAACGAGGTGTGGGCCGCAAAGCCGAAGCGCTCGCGGGCCCGCGTGACATCCAGCTTGCGGCGGGGCTGGCCGTTGGGCTTGCTGGTGTCCCAGACGATGCGGCCCGTGAAGCCGGTGAGACGCGCGATCAGCTCGGTAAGCTCCCTGATGCTGATCTCGAAGGCGCTCCCCAGGTTCACCGGGTCGCTGCTGTCGTAGCGCTCGGCCGACAGCAGGATGCCCTCGGCGGCATCCTCCACATACAGGAACTCACGCGTCGGCGAGCCGTCGCCCCAGGCTACGATCTCGCTGGCGCCCGTGTCGCGGGCCTCGATGCACTTGCGGATCAGGGCCGGGATCACGTGGGAGCTGTGCGGGTCGAAGTTATCACGCGGGCCGTAGAGGTTTACGGGGAGCAGGAAGGTGGAGTTGAAGCCGTACTGCTCGCGGTAGCTCTGGCTCTGCACCAGCAGCATCTTTTTGGCGATGCCGTAGGGCGCGTTGGTCTCCTCGGGGTAGCCATCCCAGAGATGCTCCTCGCGGAAGGGCACGGGCGTATGCTTGGGGTAGGCGCAGACAGTGCCGAGGGCGACGAATTTCTCCACCCCGGCCTGCCAGCTAGCGTGGAGCAGCTGCACGCCCATTATCAGGTTATCGTAGAAGAAGTCGGCGGGGTGCTCGCGGTTGGCGCCGATGCCGCCAACGCGGGCTGCAAGGTGGATGACAAGCTGGGGGCGAGCGTCGGCCAGCAGCTGCACGATAGCGTCGCGCTCGCGCAGGTCGTAGTCGCGGCTGCGCGGCACCACGAGGGCGGCCGGCTCCAGGGCCGTGAGCTGCGCGACAAGGACGCTGCCGAGAAAGCCGGCGCCCCCGGTGACGACCACCCGCTTGTCAGCCCAGAACGCTCGGCTGTCTGGCCAGGGCTGTATCTGCTGGTTCTGCATCTATTCCTCGCTATAGCTGCCGCCGACGTGCACACCCATGGTGCGCTCACAGTTCCCACGGGTGATCAGCGCTTCTGCTCGCTGCGCGCTCTGCACTCGCCCTCCACCCAGCGCAGGTACTGGTCGGAGATAACCAGAAAGCCGCGCTCCACCAGCTCGTCGGCGCTCGCCACAGGCCAGGCGCCAGCGAGGTTGAAGTTGAGTGTTGGCTCGTGCTCGAGCACCGCGAGATACTGCTTGTACTCCTGTGAGGCAAGGTAGTAGTTTTCCTCCGCCACGGCCTGCCGCACCCGCTGGGCGAAGTCCTCGATGAATTTGTAATGATAAAGCACGCAGCTAAGGTCGGCAATGTGCGCGCCGCACACCGCTCGGAGATTCTACCACCGAAAGCGCGTCTAGAGAAGTTCGATCTTTGCGCGCAGCGACCCTTTGAGCCGACGTGTAGCGTTGCGCGTATCCACCACGCCGGGGGCGAGCTGGACGATCCGATCGTAGGAGAAGGCGCTGTGATTAGTGACGATCACGGCGCAGTCGCAGTCCCTGAGCAGCGCGTCGCTGAGGGGCGTGGTCTCAAAGACGCGACCGTCGTGGGTCTCGAAGCGGGCGACGTGGGGGTCGCAGGTGATCACGTTGGCGCCGTCGGCAACAAGCAGATCCATCACCTTGAAGGCGGGCGACTCGCGGTAGTCGTCGACATCGGGCTTGTAGGCCACGCCCAGCAGCAGCACGGTAGAGCCATTGAGCGCCTTGCGCTGGCGGTTGAGGACACGCACCACCAGATCGCGCACGTGGCGCGGCATCTGGGTGTTGATCTCGCCAGCCAGCTCGATGAAGCGCGTGGTCAGATCGTAGGCGCGCGCCTTCCAGGTGAGGTAGAACGGGTCGATCGGGATGCAGTGGCCGCCGAGGCCGGGGCCGGGGGTAAACTTCATAAAGCCGTAGGGCTTGGTGGCGGCGGCGTCGATCACCTCCCACACATCGAGGCCCATGCGGTCGCAGAGCAGGGCCAGCTCGTTCACCAGGGCGATGTTCACGGCGCGAAAGATGTTCTCGAACAGCTTGGTAAGCTCGGCGGCGTCGGGCGAGGAGACGGGGACAACCTGGGTGGTGATCAGGCTGTAGAAAGCGCACGCAAGCTGGGTGCAGGCCTCGGTAACGCCGCCCACCACCTTGGGCGT
>JAYUYB010000094.1:0-5388 GCA_043752655.1 Chloroflexota bacterium | reverse complement strand
TCACATCGAGCGTGTTGCTGGCCACCATGCCGATCGCGCCGCCCGCCGAGTCGGGGCGCGGCGGCATCTTCCAGTTAGTTGGGGTAAGCCGATCATCGGCGGTCATGTCGAGCAGGGGCTGGGTATCCCAGAAAAGCGCAGTCACTGCCTTGGTCAGGTTCCCGCCGATGCCCTCGCAGAGCAGTTCGCTGATCGAATCGAGGCGCTCCTTGATCGACTCGGAGAAGCCGCAGGCGAGCCCGATCACGGCGTCGATCAGACCGATCAGGGCGGCGATCACGGTGCCCACCGGTACGATCGCCGCGAGGGCGCCGAGCAGAAACACATTGACCGCAACCGAGCCTGCGGTCTCGGCGATCAGCGAGGTGACGGTAAAGAAGGTGACATCGCCCGAGGCGATCATGGCCATCAGCTTGCCGGCGAAAATCACCACCTCGACAACGATTCCAAGCGCATCGGGGCTGAACTGGCCAGCATCTGCCACGAGGTCGGCGGCGGCGTTCACCTTCTGGGTAACGTTATTCAGGTCTGTGAGCAGGCCCGCCAGCTTGCTCTGCGCGTCGCCGAGCCGATCCGCGGTGGAGAGCGCGTCCACCGCCTTGCTGATCGTCTCGGAGCCGCGCCGCACGAGGAGGCTGGCGCTCACCAGCTGGCCAGTCTCAAAGGCCCCCTTGAGGGCGTCGAGCGCGCCAAAGAGCGTGTTGGCCTTGTCGATGCCATCGGCGCCGAGCTGCATGGCGCGCAGGGTGCGTGTCTCGGGCACCTCGCTTGGCTCGGGGAGGGCCAGGCTTGCTTCCAGGGCGGCGAACGCTTTGCTATACAGGGCGGCGTTGCCCTCGGCGGGCAGCTGGCCCACATCCAGCAGCAGGCTGATCGCCGGACCGCCGTCGCCGGAAAGGCGCTGGTTGCCGAGGGCGGTGAGCAGGCCGACGCGGTCAACATTCACCAGCAGCGTCCGATGCTGCTGGGCGCTGAGCACGGAGTCGACCATAGAATCGACGATCGTGCCGGCCACAGCGTCGGCCTGGGTCGGCGCGGCCAGGTGCTCGTCGGCGTTGGCGGCGCTGGTGCGCGCGGTGATCACGCCATCGACGGCAACCATGCCCGCCCGCCCGGAGTTGAGGGCCAGGTAGAAGGTGAGCAGGAGATCCTGGGCGCCGCGAGTGGCGCTGCTGTTGGCAGCTGAGGCGCCGTTGCTTTGGAGCGGGGCGACGAGAGCCGGGACAATCTGGGACCATGCCTCGGCCAGATTGACCTGCTCCCAGATTCCAGCGCCCTTGTAACGGAAGGGCTTCCAGGAAAGGCTGGCGCTGGTGATAGCCGGGGCGTCGGCCATGTTGAAGCTGACGTGGCCGTCGGCGATGGTGGCTCCGCCTTGCAGCCCAAGTGTGGCGGTGGTATGGAGGCGGGCGAGGAGCACGGTGGGCAAGGCGGTGCGGGCCTGATCCTGCGCCACGAAGGTATCGTTGAGGAAGCTGAGCAGCAGGGGCGGCTGCTGGGTGGCGCCCTGGCTCGTGGTGAAGTAGAGCGCGGCGCTCGCGCCCTCGTCGGCGAAGCTCGTGGTGCGGACGCTCAGGGCGTCGGCGGGGATATTCCAGCGCTCGGCCTGGCCGACGCCGCTGTTGCCCGCCCGATCCCAGCGCGCCTTGATCTGGGCCGGGGTGAGGTCGAGCTGGCCGTTGCCGCTACAGGCCGCCGACGTGGCGGCGTCGCAATCGCGCCCGCCCACGAAGGCGCGCTCCAGGCCGCGCGCCAGGTTCCAGAGCTGTGGCTGGAAGGCAGCGGTGCCGGCGTCGGGGTGCTGGGCGATCACGGCAACCTCTACGCCGCGATCTTCACGCGCGTCGAGCGCGGCCAGGTAGAAATCGTCGTAGTAGGTGTGAATGATCGACGCGGAGTTGCTACTCCAGTTCGCCGTGTTGCTGCACCAGCGCTCGCTGCGCTCGGAGCTGCTCAGCTTCGCCCAGCGGGTGTACTTCTCGGCGGCACGCTGCTGGGTTGGCAGCGCGTCCCACCACGCCTTGTTGAACGTCTCGCCGACGGAGCTGTCGGGCTCTGGCGCGGCGCTGCATGTGTCGGTTTTGGCCTGCACGTTCCAGGCCAGGCGCACCTCGTGGGGTGGCACCACGTTGGTTTGGGGCCGGAAGAGCATGCGGGCGGTGAAGGCCACCGGCGCGTCGCCGACCGAGTCGCGCTGGATGTCGAGCGGCACATAGGCCAGCAGGCTGCGGTCCGGGCCGTTCAGGCGGACGGTGATCTGGTAGGAGGTGAGCTTCTCGCTGTCGAGCCAGCGGTCGAACCAGGCGGCGATCTCGGCAGGCTTTTTGAGATCGACCCCGCTGAGCGAGGGCATGTCGGGGTCGGTGTAGCCGGGCTTCACGGGCAGGCCGCCGAAGCTGCCGGCGACGTATGGCAGCTTGACCTCCAGGCTGGGAGTCACGCGCATGTCGCCTTCGGCGAAGCGCCCGCTGAGGCCCAGGGTGTCGGTGAGCACGCGCCGAATCTGGCCCTCGCGGTCGTCGGACGGCCAGTCGAGCACGCTCTGGCTGTACCAGAGCCGGCCGGGGTTGGTGGGCCGGATGGTAAAATCGAAGAGCAGGGTCTTGCCGGGATTCGCGTTGCTGGCAGCGAGGAAGAGGCGACCATCGGGCACGCCCTGGAGGCTGCCGTCGGGATTGCGCGGGCCGCTTACCACCGCCTGAGGCGCGGCGTCGATGCGGTCGGGGACGCCATCATTATCGTTGTCGTCGTCCCAGGCGTCGGGCACGGCGTCACCGTCGAGGTCGGGACAAAAGCTATTGCCGACGCACTCGAAGAAGTCGAGCTGCCCGTCGCCGTTGGTATCGGCCGCAAAGGGGTCGAGGTGCCAGATCCTACCATCGGGGCCGGGGATCGGCTCGAGCTCTAGGCCGTCGCTGAGGCCATCGCTGTCGGTGTCGCGCTGCATCGGCGCGGTGCCAACCTCTAGCACCTCGATTCCATCGCTGAGGCCATCGCCGTCGCTATCGGCGCTGGCCGCGTTGGTGCCGATGGTCGCCTCGGCGCTGTCGGTGAGGCCGTCCTTGTCGGCGTCGCTGCCGGCGACAAGCTGGCGGGCGACGCTGAGGGCGACGGGAGCTGGCGCGGCGGCGCGGGCCGGGGCGGGGGCGGGAGCGCGCGTGGCCGGGAGCGGCGCGGCCGAGCTTGCGGCCACGGGCTGGGCCTGGAGCAAGGGCGAGGCCACCGTGACGAGGACTAGCAGGATGGCGAGGGAGCGGTAGAGGCGGCGCGAGGAGCTGAACAGGATCAGGCAAGCGGCAGCGGCGCCAACGAGCAGCAGCAGGCCCAGATTGAGCGCCAGGCCGCCCCACTGGAAGGTGGTGAGCCAGCGGAGCGGACGGGCCAGGGCGGACGCCGGAGCGAACGCGTGGTAGTCTACGGTGATCGTGCCCTGAACGGTCTCGTCCCGCTTAGCGTCGGGGAGGCTCAGCTGGATCGTCTGGCGATACGGGAGGCCATCGGCAGCGACAAGCAGCTCGCCGCTGCCGGTCGCCGCAAGGTAGGAGTCGATCAGGGCCAGCTGGCCGCCGACCGGGAGCTTGCCCTGGTCGCGCAGCTGCTGCTGCATCTGGTCGCGAATCTGGCGGGCGAAGGCGGGGCCATCAATCTGGAAGCGATAGCGGGTAAGGGTCTGGTCGCCGAGCTGCTGCGGCTCGGCGGGGCTTACGTCGCGGGCAGCAGCCAGGAGGCTCAGCACATCGCTGCCGGGGCCAAAGACCCCGGCAGGCATAGTGATCGTCTGCCAGGCGCCGTCGGCACCACGGCTACGGGCCACCCCATCCGCCACCTGGATGGTAACGACCCCGGCCTGGCTGGCGAAGCTGCCGGTGCCGCCGATCAGCTGGAGGTCGAGCGTCTCGGCGTTGAGATCCACGCGCCCACGCAGGGCCAGATCCTGTTGCTGTGGTGATCGACCAGCCTGAGCAAGCGCAGCCCCCGGCGTGAGCGTCGTCTGAATGCGCGCATCATAGCTAAAGCTGCCGCGCGCGCGCGCCTGAGCGCTGGCGTTATCGAGCGGGCTTCCACTGCGAGGGGCGGCGACAGCGACGGCACTTAGCAGGAGGGTGGCGAACAGCGCAAGCAACAGAACGTGGATGCGTCGGAGCGAGAACATGTTGTTCCTTGGGCAGAGATGTGGGATCAACGATGGCGGAGCAACAGAAGCATCTGATGCATGCGCTGACATGCATAGAGGCTAGGAAGCAACACCGTAGCATGCAAGCGTTACCAACCAATTCGCCTATGATGGATAGAGCATCGCACGGTATGCTAGCATGAGCCGCAGGCTCAGCCAGTGATCTAAGGGAACCTTATGTCTACCACACCTCGCATCTCGGTCGCGCGCATTGCCCGCGCCTCGGAGCAGATCGACCCAGCCTTTCTCAACACGCCGCAGTTCCTCGCGGAGAGCCTGAGCGCGCAGCTCGGCTGCCGCCTGGTGGTGAAGGTCGAGACGGTCAACCCGATCCGCTCGTTCAAGGGGCGCGGCGCAGAGCTGCTCTGCGCGGGGCTCGCCACCGGCGCCCACGTGGTCTGCGCGAGCGCCGGCAACTTCGGGCAGGGCATGGCCTTCGCGGCGCACAGGCGCGGGCTGCGGCTTACGGTCTTCGCTGCCCACACCGCCAACGCGCTGAAGGTGGAGCGCATGCTGGCCCTCGGGGCCGAGGTGCGCCGGGCCGGCGCGGACTTCGATGCGGCCAAGCACGCGGCGCGGGCCTACGCGGCCGAGCACGGCATCCGCTTTGTGGAGGACAGCCGCGACGTGGAGACGGCCGAGGGCGCCGGCACAATCGCGCTGGAGCTTCTGCGCTGGCCCGAGTCTTTCGACACGCTGCTGGTGCCGCTGGGCAACGGCGCACTGCTGGCGGGCGTGGCGCACTGGGTGAAGGTCCACAGCCCCGCCACGCAGATGATCGGGGTGTGCGCGGCGGGCGCCCCGGCCATGGAGCAGGCGTGGCGCACGGGTCGACCGGAGGCTCTGGAGCGGGCCGACACGATCGCCGACGGCATCGCAGTGCGCGTGCCAGTGCCAGAGGCGCTTGAAGATCTGGCGGGCGTGGTCGACGAGATCCTGCTCGTCGAGGATGCCGCCATGATCGCGGGGATGCGCCTGGCCCACGCCCAGCTGGGGCTGGTGCTGGAGCCGTCGGGCGCGGTCTGCCTCGGGGCGCTGCTCACGCAGGGCGAGCGCTGGCGCGGCCAGCTTGTCGCAACTATCCTCTGCGGCGGCAACCTCACCCCGGAGCAGATGGGGCAGTGGCTGGGGGATATGTAGCGCTTACGCGCCTGAACGCCTGCTTCGTCACGCCGGAGCAGGCGGCGAATGCGGAAGCGCTGCCGAGGTACCTC
>JAYUYB010000093.1:0-5397 GCA_043752655.1 Chloroflexota bacterium | reverse complement strand
TCTGCAAACTATCTCACTACAGAACAATACTCACTCGCCAATCATTTGTCAAGGCTTTGCACAGGATATCCGCTCTTAGGCGGAGCCTGCACAGCGGTCGACGCATGCCAGGCCACGTTATCACGTATTGTGCCACGGTGTAATGGCGGGCACAAGACAACCGCCACCCACAGCGGGCAGCGGTTCGTGGAAGGTAGTGCTGGCGATGTGTGCTAGCGCGCTATGAGGGGCAGCGCAATCTGGTAGCCTACCAGCGCTGCCAGGCTCCGCGAGCGATTGCCGGCTGCATCGCGGAAGCGCACGGTGACGCGTTGCGTGGCCGTCATCCCGTCCAGCTGGATGCTCCTGGCATAGGGCATCCAGAGCGGCGCGCCAGCGTCCACTGTTACCTCCACATCGGTTACGGAAGAGCCTGTGTCGCTGGCGTCTAGCAGCAGCAGCGCGGGCTCGGCAGGCAGGCGCATTGCGCTGCCCTGCGGCGGCAGGGTATCGAAGCTGGTGCGGGCGAGGTAGGGTAGCGAGACAAGGCCGAACTGGTCGCGGAAGCGCACGTAGATGCTGCGCGGCCCATCGCTTCCGCCCAGGCTGTACACGATCTCGGGCGCGTAGGGCTGCCAGGTAGCGCCGTCAAAGCTTGTGCTCTCACTCACCTCCACGGCCTGTGTAGTGGCGGGCGCCTCCAGCTGAAGGTGCAGCTGCGCGGTGGCGCTGGCTGCGGGGGTGGACAGGCTGTAGCGGGGCTGTGGGCCGATCCAGGTTACATCAACCTGTTGCGCCGTGAGGCCAGAGCTGGCGCCTGCGCTGTTCAGGGCGCGTAGCTCCAGGGCGTAGCTGCCGTCGTAGAGCGGCAGCTCGGCGCTGAAGCCTTCCAAGGCACTGTCGAAGGCGCCGTCGGCGGGCGTGGTTGTGATCCAGTGGCCGCCATCGATGCGATACTCCACCGCGCTGATCGTGTTGAGGGTCACATCCTGATGGTAGGTAGAGGGGAAAGCCAGATCGCGGGTGCTGCCGTGGATTACGGGCCGCCCACTGCCCGAGGCAAGCGTGCTGGCCTGAAGTTCCAGGCTGGGGGTGGTATCGAGCGGATCGATCAGGCGATCGGCATCGGAGTCGTGGTAGCCAAGCTGGGCGAGGGCGGAGGCGTCGATCTGGCCGGCGGCAAAGGCGCCCATAGGCTCCAACATGATGCTCGGCAGCGTGGTGCCGCAGCCGCTGTACTGGCTATTGTCTGTTGGCGCGTCGAGGTAGCCGCTACGCCTGGTGCAGTCGATGCGGGCCGCCGAGTACTGGTCGAGCGCGCCGAAGGTGTGGCCCAGCTCGTGGGCCGCCACGGGGGCCATGTGGTCGGCGCCGTACGCGCCCACCCTGGAGGTGAGCACCAGGAAGGGGCCATTGATGTAGGCGTAGGCGAAGCGGCCGTCGGCAAAGTAGCCACTGCTGTGGTTGGCGCTGTTGGCCACAATGAGCACGGTCGCCCAGTCGGCCCCCAGCTCGTCGCGCAGATCATCGGCGGCAGCGTAGGCCTGGTCGAAGTGGTTCGTGCCGGGGAAGCCGAGCCGTCCGAGCACGTCGCCAATCCATCTGTCCTCGTCGCTCAGGCCATGGGTGATCGGCTCGTAGGCCGTGGGTACCACCTCCACCCGCAGCTCGAAGCGTAGGCGGGCGAGGGGTAGCTGCGCCGTCCACCAGTCCAGAGCCTGCTGCACCTGGGAACGCACGGCCTCGATCTGGGTGGGGGTCCAGTCCTCGCTGGAGCGGTCAAGCGAGCCGTCGCTCTCGGGGAGCACAAGGCGCACGGCGACCGTGCCGGCCATAAACTGGCTTGGGCCGCGCAAGGTATCGTTGCCAGCAAGTACGGCAGAGCTGCGGGGGGGCGCCACGAAGGCGTGCTCATCGAGGTGGGGTACGGGTGGCAAGGTGGCAGTTTGAGCCTGGCCAGCGAGCGGGAACATGGTCAATGCAAACACAAGCGCAAGGGCGTAGGCCGCGGCGACGGCGCGCATGGGTGTTCCTCGGGTAAGATGGGGGGGAGGAGTGGCTGGAACATCCATCCGCAGGGGCTGCCCGCAGTTGGTCGTTATGTTGTGTTATCAGTGTAGCGCCCTGGGGAGAGCACAGCTAGGGGCGGATAGTCCTATCGCCAGGAAGGGGGGGTACGGGGAGAGGGGGAGAGGGGGTGATACCTAGCGGTGCCGATAAGTGTCACCTGGTCAGCGCGCGAAGCAAGCGCCTGTCACCGTGTCACCGGGTCAAAGCTGCCCTGATCGAGAGCGGGTAGAGGCGGCTGGAGCGCCAGATGCCGGTAACCTCGACCGGGCCGAAGCGCACGTCCCCGTTGCCGGCAGGGCTGAGCTGCTCCAGGAGGGCGCGGTCGTGCGTGGTGGGCACGAGCTTGATCTGGAGCGCCGAGGCCTCTGGCACGCCGCCTGGGCCAAGCTGCTCCACGAGCACGGCCCCGTCGGCGTCGGCGAGCAGCTGGCCTTGCAGGCGCACCGGCTGGCCCGCGTAGAGCCCGCTGTTGTCCAGCAGCAGGCGCATGCTCAGGTCGCGTACGCTCAGCGGCTCTACACGCGGCGCCAGAAGCTGGTAGCTGTAGGCGCCACGCGGCCCAAATGCGCCTGGTCCTTCCAGCGTGCCTTCCGCCGTGACAATGGCGTAGCGCACGCTGCCCGCCTCGACCAGCGGAACCGCATCCGGCAGCGCCGGGACGTCGCCCAGCCAGATGCCGCCAGGCTCGACGGGGGCAGGGAGCGCCGCGCTAAAGCTCAGGCTGTCTACCAGGGCGGCGCCCTCGGGCGTAATGTAGAGGTAGCCCACGAGGCGCAGTGGGCCGACGGTTGGGCCGGCCAGGATCTCGCCCACAGCGGCAATGGTGGGGGCAGGTGGCGGCGGTGAGGGCAACGGCTGCGTGGGGCCACAGGCGGCAAGCAGAAAATAGCCGATAGCCGATAGCCGGGCGAAGCGGCGCGAAACGCTATAGCCGATAGCCGATAGCCGATGGAGGAGTCGCATGGGCGCCATTTTACCACGGCGGCGGGCGTGCTCATCAGGTTTTCACCACTGCGCTGCACCGTCCGCGCCGTGCGGATCGTCTAAGTTATGAGGGATGCAGAACGGCGTCTGATAGGTTTTGAGAGTCTTTTCAGGGCTTCTGAAAGCTTGGGGATGGTAAGATACCACCCAGAAGGGCATTTGTGCTTCCTCTCACGAGCGAAGGGTTGACCGGACGTATGGGAACAAAGAACTCGCGACTCCAGGGCTTCTATCAGCTCAACCCGTTCGAGCGGCTCCAGATGGTGAAGTCGTTCGACGGGTTATGCGACGAGGACATGCGCGTCCTCCACGGAGGCCAGGGCACCCTCAGCGTTGAGCGGGCCGACAAAATGATCGAGAATGTGATCGGCACCTACAACCTGCCCCTCGGGATCGCGACGAACTTTCAGATCAACGGGCGCGACTACCTGATCCCCATGGTGGTAGAGGAGCCGTCGATTGTGGCTGGGGCCAGCTACGCCGCGAAGCTGGTGCGCGAGGGTGGTGGCTTTGCAGCCAGCCACAGCGAGCCGCTGATGATCGGCCAGGTGCAGATAGTGGGTGTGAAGGCGCCACAGAGCGCCCGCCACGATATTCTCAGCCGCAAGGATGAGATCCTCAGCATCGCCAACGCCCAGAGCCGCTCGCTGGTGGCGCTCGGCGGCGGCGCCCGCGATCTCGAAGTCCACCTGCACCCAGCGAGCCCGATGGGGCCGATGCTGGTGGCCCATCTGATCGTGGACTGCCGCGACGCAATGGGCGCCAACGCGATCAACTCCATGTGCGAGGCTGTGGCGCCGCTGCTGGAGCAGATCACAGGCGGCAAGGTCTACCTGCGCATTCTCTCGAACCTGAGCGACCGGCGCCTGGCGCGGGCCCGCTGCGTGGTGCCGCCGTCGGCGCTCGCCCGCGACGGCATGACGGGCGAGGAGGTGATCGAGGGCATTATGTGGGCCTACGCCTTTGCCGCCGTAGACCCGTACCGCGCCGCCACGCACAACAAGGGCATCCTCAACGGGATCGACCCCGTGATCGTGGCCACCGGCAACGACTGGCGCGCGATCGAGGCCGGCGCTCACGCCTACGCCGCCCGCAGCGGCCAGTACACGTCGCTGAGCAGCTGGGAGGTAGACGCGGAGGGCAACCTGGTGGGCTCGCTGGAGCTGCCCCTTGCCGTAGGCATCGTGGGCGGGGCCACCAAGGTTCACCCGGCGGCCCAGGCAGCGCTCAAGCTGCTCGGGGTGCAGAGCGCAGGCCAGCTCGCCGAGATCGCAGCCTGCGCCGGGCTCGCCAGCAACCTCGCGGCAATGCGCGCCCTGGCCTGCGAGGGCATCAACCAGGGCCACATGGGCCTGCACGCCCGCCAGATCGCCATGGCCGCCGGCGCCCCCAGCACCCAGATAGACGAAGTTGCGCGCCGCATGGTCGAGGAGCGCAACATCAAGCCCGCCCGCGCCGAGGAGCTGGTGGCCGAGCTGCGGGGGTAGTACGGAGACAGGGAGACAGGGAGACCGGAGACAGGGAGACAAGGAGACAAGGAGACAAGGAGACAGCCCCTCCATGCCGTCAGGCGCTCCTTGTCTCCTTGTCTCCCCAGCGAGCGTAGCGAGCGATCTCCTTGTCTCCTTGTCTCCGGTCTCCCAGTGCTCACGCAGAGAAAGAATAAACAATGATGAGACCAAACCGCCCCGTGGGCCTGATCGGCTACGGGGTCTACATCCCGCGCTACCGCATTGCGGCCCGCGAGATCGCGCGCGTCTGGACCGACGGCCAGAGCGGTGTGCCCGTGGAGTCGAAGAGCGTGGCCGGCCCCGACGAGGACACGATCACGCTGGCGATCGAGGCGGCCCGCAACGCCATTGCCCGCGCCGGGCTGGCGCCCGAGCGGCTGGGCGCCGTGTGGGTGGGCAGCGAGAGCCACCCCTACAGCGTGAAGCCCTCGGGCACGATCGTGGCCGAGGCTCTGGGCGCCACGCCCTGGGTGAGCGCCGCCGACTGGGAGTTCGCCTGCAAGGCTGGCTCCGAGGCGCTCACCGCCGCGATGGGCCTGGTGGGCAGCGGCATGCAAGAGTACGCCCTCGCCATCGGCGCCGACACGGCCCAGGGGCGCCCCGGCGATGCGCTGGAGTACACCGCCTCGTCTGGCGCTGCGGCCCTGATCGTCGGTCCCGCCGAGGAGGCGCTTGCCACTATCGAGGCCACAGTAAGCCACGTGAGCGACACGCCCGACTTCTTCCGCCGCGCCGACCGACCCTACCCGGTGCATGGCAACCGCTTTACGGGCGAGCCGGCCTACTTCCACCAGATCCAGGCGGCGGGCGCGGCGCTGCTGGATGGCCTGGGGCGTGCGCCGGGCGACTTTAC
>JAYUYB010000092.1:0-2078 GCA_043752655.1 Chloroflexota bacterium | reverse complement strand
CCTCGCCGGCGGCGCCCCCCAGCTGCTGCGCGCCGATGACCCTGTGGACGACCCGGTGACCCCCTCGCGCAGCGTGAGCGGCTACGCGCCCCTCGCGTTTAGCCCCGACGGCGCCCAGCTGCTCGTCGCCGTCAACGCGCTCTTCTACGAGGACTGCACCGTCGGCGTGATGCCCGCCACAGGCGGCGATGTGGTCCGCGTGACCCTGCCCGCCACCGAGCAGCTCTACTGCGGCGAGGCCGCCTGGGCGGCAGACGGCGCTAGCCTGCTCTTCCTCGCAGGCCCGCGTGATGGCCCCGACGCCGGCCCAAACCTCTGGCGCGCCGACGCCGCCACCGGCGCCGCCACGGCCCTGATGACGCCCGCCACGTTTGTGCGCGCCCCGCTCGCTCTCCCCGACGGCGCGATCCGCTTCTTTCTCGCCACCGTGCAGCGCGACTCAGCAGGCCTGATCACGGGGGCAAGCTTCACTACCGCCGAGCTCGCCCCCGGCGCAAGCACGCCTGCCACCCTTGGCGCCGCCTTCCCCGAGCTGATCGAGCGCGCCCTCTGGGCACCCGACGGCTCCGGCGCCGTGATCGAGCTCAGCACGAATGAGCAGCGCTCGCTGCTGCGCTGGCAGCCCGTCGGCGGCGAGGCGATCAAGCTGCCGAGCAGCGGCGACGCCGTGGTTGGCCTGGCCTGGGGCGTCGAGTAGCCCGCGCAAGGCTGCTGGGTCAAGCTTCGCAGGGGCGCGCTATAGCGCGCCGGTACGAGGTTATCAAGAATACTCGGATGATCTACGAGTGCAAGCTGCTACATTTTGCATTTTGCATTCCCTGCGGAGCTGCCAATGGGCGGTGTTGTCCTGTATCTGCTCACCCTCGCGCTGGAGAGCCTCAGTGTGCTTGTGCGCTTCGCGCTGGTGGCAGGGCTTACGAGCTTGATCTTCGGGCGTGAGGTGGGCATTGCCGCAGGTATCATCGCCGGGCTCTACCCGCCGCTCTACTCGCTCGCAGCTCTGGCCGGGCTGCCAAGGGGGCACCTGCTTACCAGGCTCCAGGTTGGCGGGCGCCCGCTCACGCCGTGGGAGCAGGCTCGGCTCGACGCGGCGCTGGCCCGCCCGCGCGCCTGTGGCATCCCGATCCCCCGCTATATCTTCGCCGTAGATGGCGAGGGGCTCAACGCCTTCGTCTCCGGGCGCGCCCTGTATGTCTACCGCGAGCTGTTTGCGCACGAGGGACTGGCAGGCGTGCTCGCCCACGAGCTCGGCCACCACAACAGCCTCGATGGCAGAATCAGCGGCGCTATTTTCGGGCTCACGCTGCCCGGCGGCTTCCTGCTCACCTATGGGCTGCTGAGTGTGCTCCAGTGGGTCGCTTACGGCGCCTTCATGCTGCTGCTCGGCCTCTTTGTGATCATCTTTCTGCTGATGGGCCTGAACGTCTGGGGCTTCCTGCGCAGGATCTTCGGCGTGAGCGTGGGCCTCACCCGCATGGCGATTATCTTCGCCGTGGGCGGCGTTGGCACCGCCCTGCTCGGCTCGCTCTGGCGCGGCTACTTTGTGCAGCGCGAGTTCGCCGCCGACGCCTACGCGGCCCGCCTGGGCTACGCCGACAGCCTGATCCGCTTTTTTGAGCACGAGGTGCTGAACGATGTGAGCATCCCCTGGTACACCCAGCCCAGCCATCCGCCTACCACCCGCCGCATCGCCGCCCTGGAGCAGCTAGCGCAGCAGTACCCGGCGGCACGCAGCTCTACCAGACCACCGCCGACCGCCCCCTCACGTCCTCTTGCGCGCACCCCCTCGCCCCGGCGCATCCCCGCCCCCGCGCCACCCTGGCTGCTCCCCGCCACCGTCGCCGCCGGCCTCCTGGCCGCGCTGCTGCTCGCCGCAGCCTTGCTGCTCGGCGACAGGCAAACGGCCACCAGAGCTGTCGCCCCACCCTCCGCCCCCACCCCTACTCTCGGCGTGCCACACAAACCCTGATCGAAGTGCTGAGTGCTGAGTGCTGAGTCCGGCCTAATCTGCGCAATCTGCGTCATCTGCGGATAACTGCTGGTCCTGTCCCCTCTTCCCTGTCCCCTGTCCCCTACCT
>JAYUYB010000091.1:0-5404 GCA_043752655.1 Chloroflexota bacterium | reverse complement strand
GCCCTGGCCTGAGCACTTCGCGCCGTTCGCCCATTTCGCGCCGTTCGTGGGCCAGACCGTACTACCCTAAATCTTTGTGCATCAGCTCGCTGGGCACGCCGAGCCACGCGGCGAGCGGGGAGCTGCGGGCGCGGGTGCTGTAGCCGAGACGCGCGTAGAGGCGCCGTGCGTCGGCGTTGTCGTCCATCACGCGCAGCAGGGCGGCGCGCATGCCGGCCTGGCGGGCGTAGGCCTCGAGCTGCTCGATCATCGTGTAGCCCACGCCACGGCGGCGGGCGGCCTCGCTCACGATCACGCTGTAGAGGTAGCATTCGCCACGGCGCAGGGGCGTCTCGGCGGCAAGCGAGCCGCGCAGCAGGTAGCCATAGAAGCGCAGCGTATTGGCGAGGCCAACGTGGCGCATGGCGGTGACGACGAGGCCTGGCGGCATGCTGCCTGGGTACGGGTCGCCATAGAGGCGCAGGCTGGCGCTGCCAAGCGGGGCGCCGCCAGCATCCACGGCGAGGAAGCGGCCGCGCGTGGTTGCGGCGAGCTCGTGCTCGAGCATGTGGCGAAAGAGGCGCAGCTGGCCGGCGCGGGGGCCGCGCAGCAGGCTCGGCTCCTCGGCGCTGTAAAGCTGTGCCACAAGCTCGGCCATAGCTGCGGCGTCGGCTATGGTGACCGGCCGCAGGGTAATGCGCTCGATCTGCATTGGGCCCTCAAGGGGTATTGCAGATTGCAGATTGCACGCAGCCGGATGGACCACACTGGCGCAAAGCCAAAGCACAGTTTGTGCTGCGCTGTCCGGCCCTGTCCCCTGTCCCCTTACCCGATATACGTCGCCAGCACGCCGCCCGCCTCCACGGTGGCGCCGACCAGGGCGCGCACCTCGGCGAGCGTGCCGGCGTGGGGGGCGGTGATCTCGTTCTCCATCTTCATCGCCTCGACGATAAAGAGCACCTGGCCCGCCTCCACCTGCTGCCCTGGCTCTGCGCGCACGGCGGCGATGCGGCCCTGGATCGGGCTCGTCACCCCATCGACTTTTGGCCCGGAGGCGGCCTGCCTGGCTGCGGGGCGCCTGCCGTTCGCCGCGCCTGCTGCGGGGGGCGCTGCCACAGCGGGGTCGGCGCCGAAGACCTTCACGCCGAAGCGGCGGCTGTTCACCTCCACCGTAAAGACACGAGGCTCGGCCTCCGGGCTGGCCGGGGCGGGCTCGGGCGGCGGTGGGGCGAAGGCGCGCGTCTGCTCCACCAGCTCGGGGTGGCTGCCGATGAAGTTCACCGTCACGTCACCGTCGCTGAAGCCGGGGTGAGCGAGGGCGGCACGGTGGAAGGGGATCGTCGTGATCACGCCGCCGATGGTGTAGTCGGCGAGGGCGCGGCGGGCGCGGGCGATCGTCTCAGGGCGCGTCTCGGCCCAGACCACCAGCTTCGCCAGGAGCGAGTCGTAGAACTGGGGGATACTGTAGTCGGCGCGCACGCCGCTGTCGACGCGCACGCCGAGGCCGGCGGGCTCGCTGTAGGCCGTGATCGTGCCGAGGGCGGGGCGGAAGCCGTGCAGCGCGTCCTCGGCGTTGATGCGGCACTCGATGGCGTGGCCGCGCGGGGTAAGCTGCTCCTGCCGCAGCCAGAGCGGCTCGCCGAGCGCGATGCGCAGCTGGGCGCGCACCAGATCCACGCCGTAGACCATCTCGGTGACGGTGTGCTCAACCTGGATGCGCGTGTTCATCTCCAGAAAGAAGTAGCCGCCGTCCTGGTAGAGAAACTCCAGCGTGCCGGCGCCCACGTAGCCCACCGACGCAGCGAGGCGCACGGAGGCGGCGCCCATCTCGGCGCGCAGCGCGGGCGAGAGCGCGGGCGAGGGGCATTCCTCGATCAGCTTCTGGTGGCGGCGCTGCACCGAGCAATCGCGCTCGCCGAGGTGGACAACGGCGCCGTGGGCGTCGGCGAGGATCTGGATCTCGATGTGGCGGGGGTTGTCGAGGTACTTCTCGACGTAGAGCGCGCCATTGTGAAAGGCTGTCTCGGCCTCGCGGCGGGCAGAGGCGAAGGCTTCTGGGATCTCGTCGGCGGCGCGCACCACGCGCAGGCCGCGCCCGCCGCCACCGCCAACAGCCTTGATCGCGATCGGGTAGCCAAACTCGTCGGCGAGGCGCCTTATTTCAGCCAGATCCTCCAGAGGCTCGAGCGTGCCGGGCACCAACGGGACACCGGCGGCGCTCGCCTCGCGGCGCGCTGCCGTCTTGCCGCCCATGCGCTCCATCGCCTCGGGGGGCGGGCCGACGAAGACCATGCCGGCGTTGGCGACGGCGTGGGCAAACGCGGCGTTCTCCGCGAGGAAGCCGTAGCCTGGGTGGACGGCGCCGGCGCCGGCCTGGAGCGCCACCTCAATGATGCGCGGAATGTTCAGGTAGCTCTCGGCGGAGGGGGCGGGGCCAAGCAGGAAGGCGGCGTCGGCGTAGGCCACGTGGGGCGCGTCACGGTCCGCCTCGGAGTAGACGGCGACAGCGCGCAGGCCAAGCTCGCGGCAGGCGCGCATAATGCGCAGCGCGATCTCGCCGCGGTTGGCGATTAGCACGGTGTCGAACATAGATCGGCCTATGGGCTAGAGCGAGGGAACAGGGGACAGGGCAGCAATGCGCACTAAGACCTTCTAGTAGGCACAATTGTAGCATAACCCTCTACACAGCCCGCAGACTCCGCATACACGATCTGCCGTGCGTGCTGCCCTACCCTGTCCCCTGTTCCCTGTACGCTGTACCCTAAAGCTCGGCTACTCGCTCTCGGCGGGCTCCTCGACGGCCTGGCCGTAGCCCTCGCGGCGCAGGCAGAGCCAGAGGCGACTCACAAGATCGATGTCGAGGGGCTGCGCGCGCACGGGGACATCATACGCGGCCTGGTACTGTGTCACCAGGCGATCTGTACGCGAGCGCTCCCAGGCGACACCTACTGTGGACTGGCGGGGGGTCTGCATTGTGTGCTTCCTATCTTTAGTGTTACGCCGCCGGGATGGGGGCGGTAGCGGGCTCTTCTACTACCATCTCTGGCCGCACGGCGGCCGCGTCGACCACAGGCTGCGGCGCGTAGAGCTCGATGTGCCCGCAGGCCGTGCAAGCGTGGGCGCTCACGGGCTGCGGCGGCGTGCCGCGTGGGCCATCGAGCATCACCGGGCCGTTCGCCGTGACGAGCTGCGTGGCCCAGGTTTCGTTACTACAGCGGCTGCATAGAATCATCGTCTGCTCCTTGTAGACCATCAGTTGCCGCCCAGCAGGCAAGAGCCGTGCCAGGCTTATCGTGCTACCATGGCGCCATCGCAGCGCGCCCGCCAGGAGCCCGCATGAAGCACACCGCCATCATCATCGGGGCCGGGGCCGCCGGTCTCGCCGCCGCCCAACGCCTGAGCCGCGCCGGCCACCGCGTCACCGTGCTCGACGCGCGCCCGCGCATCGGCGGCCGTGTCTGCACCGACTACAGCTTTGCCGCCGCGCCCATCGAGCTCGGCGCGGAGCTGATCCACGGCGAGGGCGCCGTCACCCACGCAATTGCCCGTGAGGCCGGCCTCGCCACCGTCCCTGTGGATCGCTATGGCGGCCTGCGCTGGGCGGCAGCCGGCCCCGCCCGCCCGCTCGCCGCCCTGCCCGCCCCGCTGCGCAGCACGATCAAGGCGCTCTACGCCGCCCTGCACGCCCTGACGGCCGCCGAGCTCGCCCCCGACCGCTCGCTCGCCGCCGAGCTGCGCCGCCAGGGCTTCGACGCGCAGGCTCTAGCGATCGCAGACGTACTGCTCGCCCAGACCTGCTGCGCCGCGCTGGAAAGCCTCAGCTGCGCCGACCTAGCCCGCGAGCAGCGCGTGGACCACGCGGGCGCCCAGGAGTTCCGCTTGCCTGGCGGCTACAGCCCCCTGCTGGCGTGGCTGGCCCAGGGCGCGCAGCTTGTGCTCGACACGCCGGTGAGCGCCGTACATCACGATGACGAGGGCGTGGCCGTAACAGCGGGCGGGCGGCGCTTTGCGGCGGAGGCGTGCATCGTCACGGTGCCGGTGAGCGTGCTGGCGGCCGGCGCGATCCGCTTCGACCCGCCGCTCGGCCCGGCCAAGCGCGACGCGATCGCGGCCTTCCGCAGCGAGCCCGCCACCAAGCTGTTCTTCCGCTTCGACGCGCCGCTCTGGGATGCCGACCTGACGTACATGGCGCACACGGGCCTGTTCAGCCGCTGGTGGACGCCCGCCCACCACGCGCCTGGCGTGCCACTGATCTGCTGCTACGTCACCGCCGAGCGTGCGCGTACCGTGGACGCGCTAGACGACACGGAGCTGCGCCGCCTGGCGCTTGGCGAGCTGGCAGGGCTGCTGGGCGAGCCTGCGGTGCGTGATCGCTGCGTAGGCATGCTGCGCTCGGCGTGGGGGCCGGACCCGCTGGCGCGCGGCGGCTACGCCCACCTGCCGCCCGGCGCAGCCAACGCACGCCCGGCCCTGGCAGCCCCTGAGGGCCAGCGGCTCTTCTTTGCGGGCGAGGCCACCGCCCACGACACGAACCCGCAAACCGTCCACGGCGCGATCGAGAGCGGCTACCGTGCTGCCGACGAGCTGATGAGTCGCGATCTCTGAGTCGTCGGCACACTCTTTGCTTCTGAGCACGCTGTTGGCCCTCAGAGCAACGAGCGTCCACCGCCCACCGTCCACCGTCCATCGTCCACCGTCTCACAACACACTTAGGACTGTCTATGGCTACGGGCGTGCTGAAGGAGGCGGGGGAAGAATTAGTGGAACGGCAGCGCGGGCCACGCACGCTGCGCCAGTCGCTCAGCGAGTATGGCCGGGGCATCGCCGGCGGCCTGATCTTCAGCCTGCCGTTGATCTACACCCAGGAGGTCTGGCAGCTTGGCGCGTCGCTTGGGCCGCTGCGCCTGCTGCTCGGCATGCTGGTGGGCTTTCTGCTGCTGGTTGTCTACAACCGCTACACGGGGCTGCGGCGTGACGCCACGCTCGCTGAGGTGCTGATCGACTCGGTGGAGGAGCTGGGCATCGGGCTTGTCGTGGCGGCGGTGGCGCTCTGGCTGGTTGGTGAGCTCCAGCCGGGCCTGCCGCTAGGGGCGGCGGTGGGCGCCGTGGCGCTTGCGGGCATCCTGGTGGCGATCGGCGTCTCGGTGGGCACGGTGCAGCTCGGCGGCGACGACGATACGGGGAGCAGCGCAGAGCAGGACGAGGATGACGCCGGGGTGATGAAGCTGCTCGGCCTGAGCATCTGCGGCGCCGTGCTCATCGCGGCGAACGTGGCGCCCACGGGTGAGGTGATGCAGATCGCTGCCGTCGCGGGCGCGCCGAGCCTGCTCGTGCTTATGGCGCTCGCGCTAGGCATGACGGCGATAATCTGTTTTTATAGCGACTTCTCGGGCAGCGCGCGCCCGCAGCGCCCCAGCGGCGTGGA
>JAYUYB010000090.1:0-5407 GCA_043752655.1 Chloroflexota bacterium | reverse complement strand
GCGCCGGGCGCCCGCCTGCGCGGGCGGGCCCGGAGGCGTCGACGCAGGCCGACGCGCGGCCGCAGGCCCTGCCGCGGCGTTTCATCCGCCGGGTGCTGGCAACAGCCCCGACACTGACGTAGCCCTGTTCCCTTCTGTGGTATCATGCGCACATATGCGCGACGATGACCACAGCCTGGAGCGCCTTGCGCGCCTGATCGAAGCCGGCCTCGGCGAGCGGCTCGGCCGCCGCGAGCTGATCCGCCGTGGCCTGGCTCTCGGCCTCGCCATGCCCGCCATCGGCGCCGCCCTGGCCGCCTGCGGCGTCGAGCCCCCCACGCGCAGCGAAGCCGTGGCAGGCCGCATCTCGCCCTGGCAGCCAACGCCCTCGGCTAACGTGCCCCAGAGCGCCCCATCGCCCCCACCGCTCAGCGGCAGCTTCCAGCCCGCCAAGGCCCCTACTCAGCCCGTCGCTGCACAGCCGCCCCCAACACCAACGCGGGCGCCCACAGCTGCGCCAACCGCGAGCCCTGGCACGCGCTTTGCCGTGATCGGCGACTACGGCATGGAGGGCGAGCCAATGGCGGCGGTGGCGGCCCTGGTCGCCTCCTGGGCGCCCGACTTTGTCGTCACGACGGGCGACAACAACTACCCCGACGGCAGCGCCGAGACGATCGACCGTAACATCGGCCAGGGCTACAGCCAGTTTATTGGGCCGTACCGGGGCGCCTTCGGCCAGGGCGCTAGCGAGAACCGCTTCTGGCCCGTGCTTGGCAACCACGATTGGGTGGTCGGCTACCCCGAGCCCTACCTGGGCTACTTCAGCCTGCCGGGCAACGGGCGCTACTACAGCCTGGTGCGCGGGCCGGTGCAGCTCTTTGCCATCGACAGCATGCCCGGCGAGCCCGACGGCTGGACGAGCGACTCAGTCCAGGCGCGCTGGCTCCAGGCCGAACTGGCTGCCTCCACCGCCCGCTGGAAGCTCGTCGCCTTCCACCACCCGCCCTACTCCTCAGGCCACCACGGCTCGTCGGACTGGATGCGCTGGCCCTTCGCCGAGTGGGGCGCCCAGCTTGTGCTCAGCGGCCACGACCACACCTACGAGCGCATTCAGCGCGACGGCATCACCTACGTTGTGAACGGCCTCGGCGGCGCCGCCCGCTACGCCCGTGGCTTCAACGGCCTGGAGGGCAGCCAGATCTTCTTCAACGCCGAGCACGGCGCCATGCTCGTGGAGGCCGACAGCGCCAGCCTCCACGCTCGCTTCGTCACCCGCAGCGAGCAGCGGATCGACGAGTTCTCGCTGTAGCGCTACAGGCTTGGCACGCTCTGGCCCTCGGCCAACTGCTCGTAGCCTACGCCGGTAAGCTCGCGTGAGGCCTGCCAGAGCCGCTGGCCCACCGCCTGGTCGTAGGCCTGCTTGCTCGCCTTCACCTTGCCAGGTGCGCCGCGCATGTCCAGCAGCCCCAGCGGGCCAATATAGTCGCAGCCGTGTACGTCGGGCGCCGTGGCCGCGTAGAGCGTTGGCAGCGCGCCCATGGCCGCGCTCTGCGCAAAGATGCTGTTGCCAAACTGGGTGAACAGCTCGCCCATGCGCGAGCCATCCATGCGCGCGCCGGCCGACTGGAGATTCGTCGCCGCGTAGCCGGGATGGCAGCTTGCCACAAGCGTGTCGGCGCCCGCCGCCGTGAGGCGCCGCTGAAGCTCGTTGGCGAAGAGAATGTTGGCGAGCTTGCTCTGGCCGTACGCACCCCAGCGGCTATACGACTGCGCGCCGTCCAGGTTTGCAAAGTCGATCTTGCCGAAAGAGTGCGCGCTGCTGCTCACCATCACCACGCGCGCGCCCGGCGCCGCCAGGATCGCCGGCAGCAGCAGCCCCGTGAGGGCAAAGTGGCCCAGATGATTCGTGCCGAACTGCATCTCGAAGCCGTCGGCGGTGCGCGCATAGGGCAGCGCCATCACGCCAGCATTGTTGATCAGCAGCGGCAGCTGCTCGAAGCGCTGAAGCAACGCCTGCGCAAACTGGCGCACGCTCGCCAGGCTACTGAGATCCAGCGCCATCACCTCGACCGTCGCCCCAGGGTGGGCGCGTTTGATCGCCGCCATTGCCGTCTGACCCTTCTCGGCGCTGCGCACCGCGAGGACGACGTGCGCCCCCTTGCCCGCCAGGGCCAGGGCCGCCTCGTAGCCGATCCCGCTGTTGCTGCCTGTGATTACCGCCAGCTTGCCGCGCTGGTCCGGGATCTGATTGATTGTCCATTCGTTCGCTGCCATGTTTGGTTTCCTTAGCTTTTGCTTGACGGGCTAGCATTGTGGCTCTAAGATCGAGGCTGCTGCCGCGAAACGTGAGGAGCAAGCCTTGAACGTTGTCTCGACGCGCCACGGGCCGATGCGCTACCTGGAAGTTGGCGCAGGTGCGCCCCTGCTCCTACTCCATGGTAACACCTACAGCGCCACCACGCAGGAGCGTCTGGCCGCGCGTTTTGCGGACGAGCACCGTGTGATCAGCGTGGATCTGCTGGGCCACGGCAAGTCGGCCCACCCCGACGATCTCTTCAGCACGCGCTACTTCGCCATGCAGGGCGAGGCCCTGGCCGATCTGCTCGCGGCCCTTTTTGATCAGCCCGTACCTCTGTTCGGGATGAGCGCCGGCGGCATCACTGCGCTCAACGCCGTCTGCGAGCGCCCTGAGCGCGTGGCAGCCCTGATCCTCGACGGGGTCTTTCGCCAGGTGACGACCGCCACAGTGGACGCTCATCACAAGAGCACCGCCGCGATGTCGCCCACGTGGCACCGCTACATGATCGGCCAGCACGGCGAGCAGTGGTGGCCCATCCTGAACGCCGGAGTAGAGCGCGCCGTGGAGCTGATGGCCGCCGCAAGCACGGTGGTGACGCCATGCCTGGACGCAATCAGCGTGCCAACACTCGTGTTTCAGGGCGGCAACGACCCGTTTGTGCCCGACGCGCAGGCCCAGCTCGTGGTCGCCGGGATCAAGGGGGCGCGCATGGTCTACGAGCCCGCGGCCGGCCACCTGGTCGCCTGGCGCAACCCCGACGTTTTCCGCGAGCGCGTGCGCCGCTTCCTGCACGAGCAGGGGCTGGCATAGCCAACAAAGAACGTAGAAGGCAGAACACAAACAGGAGACAAGGAGACCGGGAGACCGGGAGACAAGGAGCGCCTATCGGAGCACCCAAGTTGTCTCCTTGTCTCCTTGTCTCCTTGTCTCCTTGTCTCCTTGTCTCCTTGTCTCCTTGTCTCCGACACTTATCCGATCACGCGCAGGGCCGCCTCAGCGATGCCCTGGGGCGTGAGCCCGAAGTGGTCGTAGATCTGCTGGAAGGGCGCCGAGGTGCCGAAGCGATCCACGCCCACCACAGCGCCGTGCATGCCAACGTAGCGCTCCCAGCCAAGGCTGCGCCCAGCCTCCACCGCCACGCGCGCGGTGAGCGTCGGCGGCAGCACGCTCGCACGGTACTCCGCGTCCTGGGCCTCGAACAGCTCCCAGCAGGGCATGCTCACCACCCGCGCCGCCACCCCCTGCGCGGCCAGCAGATCTGCGGCGGCCAGGGCCAGCTGAAGCTCTGAGCCCGTGGCCAGCAGCGCCACCTGGGCGCCCTCCGCCTCGCGCAGCACATAGGCGCCGCGCAGCGTGCCCTCCGCCGCGCCAAGGCCGGCCCGATCCAGCGTGGCAACGTTCTGGCGCGAGAGCACAAGGGCCGTCGGGCCGTCGCGGCGCTCCAGGGCAGC
Organism: Chloroflexota bacterium; assembly: GCA_043752655.1. Taxonomy (GTDB): domain Bacteria; phylum Chloroflexota; class Chloroflexia; order Chloroflexales; family Chloroflexaceae; genus OHK40. The sequence continues at coordinate 1,678 of JAYUYB010000090.1, read as the reverse complement.
GCGCCAGGCCATCGCAACCTCGTTGGCGTCGCCGGGGCGGAAGACATGCAGGTTTGGGATGAGGCGTAGCGCCATCACGTGCTCCACCGGCTGATGGGTTGGCCCGTCCTCGCCGAGGCCGATGCTGTCGTGGGTGAAGACGTAGATCACCTGGATGCGCATCAGGGCGGCCAGGCGGATGGCTGGGCGCATATAGTCGCTAAAAACCAGGAATGTGCCGCCGTAGGGGATGATGCCGCCGTGCAGGGCCATGCCGCTGAGCGCCGCGCCCATGGCGTGCTCGCGCACCCCAAAGTAGAGGTTGCGCCCGCTGAAGTCGGCCGCGCTGATCGTTGCGGCGCCCTTGATGAGCGTATTATTGGAGCCCGCGAGATCGGCGGAGCCGCCCAGGAGGCTTGGCACCGCTGCCGCCAAGGCGTTCAGGGACTCGCCCGAGGCCACGCGGGTGCCCTTCGCCTTGGGGTCGGCGGCGAAGGGCGGCAGCGCCGCGGCCCAATCCTCTGGCAGCGCCTTCGCCTGCATCTGCTCCCAGCGGGCGGCGAGCTCGGGGTGGCCGGCCTTGTAGCGCGCCAGCATAGCCTCCCACTCGTGCTGCCGCGTTTCGCCCACCTCCTGGGCCAGCTGCATATGCTCGTACACCTCGCCTGGCACGTAGAAGGTCGGCTCGGTGGGCCAGCCAAGGGCCTGCTTGGTGAGCGCCACCTCCTCGACGCCCAGGGGCTCGCCGTGGGCCTTCGAGCTACCTGCTTTATTCGGGCTGCCGAAGCCAATCGTGGTGCGCGCAATAATAAGCGAGGGCCGCTCCGTCTCGGCCTTCGCCTCTGCCAGGGCGTGGGCCACCTCGGGCATGCTGTGGCCATCTGCGCGGAGCACATGCCAGCCGTAAGCCTCGAAGCGCTGGCCCACGTCCTCGGAGAACGAGAGATCCAGCTTGCCATCCAGCGAGATCTGGTTCGAGTCATAGAGCAGAATCAGCTTGCCGAGCTTCAGGTGGCCGGCCAGGCTGGACGTCTCGTGCGAGATACCCTCCATCAAGTCGCCGTCGGAGCAGATCACGTAGGTGTAGTGATCCACGATGTTCAAGCCGGGGCGGTTGAACTGGGTTGCGAGCCAGCGCTCGGCGATGGCCATGCCCACTGCCGTTGCTATGCCCTGGCCGAGGGGGCCAGTGGTAGTCTCGACGCCAGGCGTCATGAAGTTCTCGGGGTGGCCGGGCGTTTTGCTCTCCCACTGGCGGAAATGCTTCAGATCATCGATGCTCAGGTCGTAGCCGGTAAGATGCAGCAGGGCGTAGAGCAGCATCGAGCCGTGGCCCGCCGAGAGCACAAAGCGGTCGCGGTCGGGCCAGTGCGGGTCGCCGGGGTTATGCTTAAGAAAGCGCGTCCAGAGCACATAGGCCGCGTCGGCCATGCCGAGCGGAAGGCCAGGGTGGCCGCTGTTTGCCTGCTGCACGCCATCGATAGCTAGGGCGCGGATCGCGTTGGCGCTCAGCCGATCAATCTCGACCTGGCCCAGCTTCGCCGCCGTATGGTCGCTCATGCGATTCTCTCCTCATCTGCTGCGATTGCCGCCGTGATTATAGCACTGCGTGTGCTGCATTGGCACGCGCCAGGTGCCTCAGCGTAGGGCTATGTCATGGTCGGCAGGCGGGCGCGTGAACGCGCGCCGTGGTGGCGCG
>JAYUYB010000089.1:0-2082 GCA_043752655.1 Chloroflexota bacterium | reverse complement strand
TTGTGCGGCGAATCGCATATTTTTTTGGAGCAGGGGTATGACGAGAGCTGCTCCCCACCCCAGGCGCAAGCTGCACGATCACCCCAGGACATTCAACGCATGAGCGATGAACTCAGCACGCTGGCGACCGAGCTACGCGCGCTCCGCGAGCGCTGGGGCGACGCTGCGGCGCGTGCGGCCCTTGCCGACAAGATCGCCCTCACGTCCGAGCAGCGCGCCCGCGTCGAGGCCCTGATCTTCTTCGGTGCGGGCAGCCAGATGGGCGACGTCACCATTGGCGCCGCAGCTGGTGGTGATGTCGTCACTGGCGCTAAGGGTACAGCTACCGTAAGCGGCACGCAGCACGGCGCGGCGGTGGGCGTCAACCAGGGCACGATCCAGCTCTTCTTTGGCGCCCAGCCGCCCGACAACGCCAAAGCCCTGCTCGATAGCTACCTGCGCAGCCTGATCGCCGACCACGGCTACCTGCGTCTCGGCAAGCTGCTCGACCGCGAGCGCAGCGGGCGCGACCAATCCGTCATGCCAGAGATCGAGCTGCTGAAGGTGTACACCTCGCTTGCCACTGATCTGCTGCTACCCGTTGGCCCCTTCGCCCTGAGCCACAAGGAGCTGATCACGGCGATGGATGCCGCCAGCCCTGACATCGCCCTGCCCGACAAGGTGCTGTTGCCAGTGTTGAACCCGCTGCACGACGAGCGGGTTGGTCGTGCTCACCAGGGACAACCCGCCACTCCTGCTCCACTCTCTCTCGGCGCACGCACCATCGCCGACACCTGGCACGCGGCGCGGCGTGATCTCGAGCGGCAGCAGGAAAACCTCGTCGGCCAGTGGTACAAGCCCGAGTCACTGATCACCGCCCTTGCACCCGGCAGGGGTCAGTCGCGCCTGGTGCTGCTCGGCGGCCCCGGCTCCGGTAAATCCACCAGCCTGCGCCACCTGACGGTCTACATCGCCACGGCGCTGCTCAGCGGCACAAAGACTTTGCGCATCCCCTTCTTCTGTGCCCTCGGCCCGGTGGCCCAGGAGCTCGGCGACGACCCGCGCAAGGACGTGGATACGCTGGTCGCTGCGCTGCTGCGCCCGGCCCTCGGCGCGGGCGAGCTGCGCGCAGGCCTGCGCGAGCGCGTCCAGACCGCGATCACGAGCGGCGGCACCCTGATCTTCTTCGATGGCCTCGACGAGGTGCCCGGCACGCCCGAGCCCACCAGGGATGGCCCGCGCTCCCGCCGCGAGCGCCTGGCCGACGCTATCCGCGCCTTTGCCCGCCAGGTGGGCGCGGCACCGGTGGTCGTCACCTGCCGCACGCGCCCGTACGAGCAGGACGCCGCCTGGCAGCTGCGCGAGGGCTGGGCCATCCGCCGTATCCAGCCCTTCGCCTTCGGCCAGATCCGCGCCTTCATCGCCCGCTGGTACGCCGCCACCTGTGTGGGCGGCCACGGCCGCTACGCCCCCGCTGAGGCACAGGAGCGCGCCGCACGCCTGGTCAAGCTGCTGGCGCGCGCTGATCGTACCACCCTGCGCGCGCTCTCGGCCTTGCCGCTGCTGCTCACTATGCTTGTGCTGCTCGACTACAACAACACCCGCATGCCCGAGAAGCGCGTGGATGTCTACGAGGAGCTGGTGAAGCTGCTGCTGGACCGCTGGGAGGGCGTGCGCTCCAGCGACACGGATCGCCGCCCGCTGCGGATCGGCGAGCGCCTCGATCTGCCGCACCTCACCATCGAGGAGCTGCGACCGGCGCTGCACGAGTTGGCCTTCGTCGCCCATTGCCAGCAGGTGGACGGGCGCGGCGTGCTCACGGGCGCGCTGCTGCGCGAGACCCTCGACGCCTTCTTTGCGCGCAAGCTCAACCCGGCCAATCCGAAGGCGGCGCGGGCCGCAGCTGCGCGCCCCCGCGAGCTGTTTATGAGCCTGCTGGTCGAGGAGAGCGGCCTGCTGCTGGAGGAGGCCGACGAGACCTACGTGCTGCCGCATCTCACGTTTGAGGAGTACCTAGCCGCACGCCACCTGGCTGGCCGGGATAGCCAGGGGGTCGCCCTTGCCTACGCGCAGTGGTGCGCGGGGGGCGAGCGTTGGCGCGAG
>JAYUYB010000088.1:0-2083 GCA_043752655.1 Chloroflexota bacterium | reverse complement strand
GCGCCATACTGCGCTCGTCCTGCATCAGCGAGAGGATCATCTGGCGCTCCAGATCGAGCATGTACTGCTCCTCGACCCACTGCGGGCTGCTGAGGTCGCCGCCGCAGAGAATCGTGGCCAGCTTATCGGCGATCACGGCGTCGTACTCTGTGGCGTAGCCGCCCTGGCCCAGCTGGAAGATCGCCACCCGCGCCGCCGCGAGCCCGTCGCGCCCGAGGGCGTAGCAGCTCTTTGTGGTTGCGGGCGGCGTGTAGCCCTGGGCCACAAGCTGGAGCACGGCGCGCTTCGCCTCGCCCAGCAGGTAATCCTGGTTGAAGACGATCTTGTCGCTGGGGCGCAGATAGCCAAGCTCTTTGCCCTCCAGCCCGCTGGTGGCGATCTTCACGAGGGCGATCGTCTCGAAGACCTGCTGAAACGCCTTGAGCGTGTCGCCGCCGTTGCGGGCGGCCTCGCCGATGATGCGCCGGTTCAGCTCCTTGCAGCCGCCCCAGCCGGGGATCAGGCCCACCGCGAACTCCGGCAGGCCGATGTAGGTCTCGGCGGCGGCCACCGACGCGGCGCCGGCCATTGCCAGCTCGGTGCCGCCGCCAAGGGTCTGCGCAAAGGGCGCGGTGACAACGGGCTTTGGATTGTGGCGCAATGCCATGTAGGCACCTTGCACCAGACCGACCAGCTCGTCGAGATCGTCCCAGGCGCCGGCCAGGGCGGCGGCGCCGAAGTCGTTGAGGTCGGCGCCAGCCGAGAAGCGCGCCCCATTATTGCCCACAACCATACCCACCCAGCGCTCCTGCTTCAGCTCCTCGACGGCGCCGAGCAGGATCTCGATCACCTGGCCGCCGATGGTGTTGGCCTTGGAGTGGAGCTCGAAGCAGAGCACGCCGTCGCCAAGGTCGATCAGGCTGGCACCCTCGTTGCCGAGCACGAGCTTGCCGTCGGCCTTCAGGGCGGCCAGATCGATGGCGCGCTCGTCGTGCGGGCGCTCCTCGTGCTTGCCCGTTGCCACGTTGTAGGCGGCGCCGCCGTGGTAGAAGCTGGGCTTGTCGCTGGCTGCCAGCTCGTCTACCCAGGCGGGCAGCGCGAGGCCGCGTGAGCGGATCAGGTCGGCGCCCTCGCGCAGGCCCAGGGCGTCCCAGATCTGGAAGGGGCCAAGCTGGTGGGCGAAGCCCCAGCGGATGGCGTTGTCGACGTCGGCCACGCTGTCGGCGATCTCGGGCAGGCGCCGGGCGGCGTAGGCGAGCATAGGCAACAGCGACTCGGCCACCAGGGCGGCGCCCCGATCAGTGGGATCGTCGGCGGCGCGGCGCAGCATAAAGCGCAGCCGCTCGGGGAGCGCCTTGTGCTTGTTCGCAGCCTTGATGAAATCGTCAACAGTGGCGGTGCCTGTGGGCGCGACATACTCCAGCGTGGCGAGATCGAGCGGCCAGAACTCGCGCTTGCCGCCCTGCTTCACTTCTTTGTAGAAGCCCTGGCCCACCTTTTTGCCGAGCTTGCCGGCGGCAACCATGCGGTCGAGAAAATCGTTCACTTTGTAGACGGCGCGGCTCTCGTCGTCGGGGATGGCCTGGTAGAGATTGTTGGCCACATGATACATTACGTCAACCCCGACCTGATCGAGCAGGCGGAAGCTGGCGGTGTTAGGGCGGCCGATTAGCGGGCCGGTGAGCGCGTCCACCTCATCTACCGTGTAGGCGTTGGCGAGGGCGTAGTTCAGGCCAACCTGGCCGGCGTAGGAGAAGAGTCGGTTGCCGATGAAGTTGGGGCGATCCTTGCAGATCACCACACCCTTGCCGAGCGTCTCCTGGGCGAAGTGGACCATGGCCGCCACGGCAGCGGGGTCGGCGTCGTCGCCAGGGATAATTTCTAGCAGCTTGAGGTAGCGCGGCGGGTTGAAGAAGTGGGTGCCAAAGAAGTGGCGCTTGAACTCCGGGCTGCGGCCCTCGGCGATCAGGCCAATCGGGATGCCGGAGGTATTGCTGGTGACAAGCGCGTCGGGCTTGCGCACGGCCTCCAGGCGCTCCATCAGGGCCTGCTTGGGGGCGAGCTGCTCGATGATCACCTCGACGATCCAGTCGCAGCTGGCGAG
>JAYUYB010000087.1:0-5414 GCA_043752655.1 Chloroflexota bacterium | reverse complement strand
GAAGGGAAACTGCAGCTGCTGCCAGCCGCTAAAATTATCCTTGAAGCTCACCGAGAAGCGCTCGGCGTCGTCGCGGGTCGAGCCGACGTTGCGGTTGTCGATCATATCAAGGAAGAGGTCGGTGCCGCTGTTCTGGCCGTAGACCCAGAGCGAGAGGCCGAAGAAGGGGCTCCAGTCTTGGGTCACCCAGGTGTTGGTGGCGGCATTCTCGAAGCCGTGGATCACCACGCCGAACGCGGTGACGTTCATGGTCGTCTGGAGCACGCCGTTGGGTGTGGGGGCGCCAGGGCGTGGCGCGGGCGGCGCTTCGGTGCGGCTGAAGCTCACCGTCGAGCCGCCGTCCTGAGCGTTGAACCAGCCGACCGGCACGCCGTTCGGGTCGGCGCCCGAGGCGAGCAGGGCCTCGAAGTCGTCCACGACGGGCAGGGTCGCGGCGAGGGCTGGGGCGGGCGCGGCCCCGAGCCCGCCGACGAGTAGGGCAGTGAGTGTAAGCAAAACCAGCCATGGTTTACGTGTGAGCATCGTTGCGTTTCCTTGCTTAATCAGATCGTCGGCGGGCAACACTGGGCGGGCCCTTGTCGGCAGCGGCATAGCTCCTTTCACGCGGGCGTTCCTGTCCAGGGCTCGTCGGCGGGTAGCGCGACGGTGATCGCCTCGATCTGGCCGTCGCGCTCGAAGATCTGCCGGCTGGTCGCATAGTCGAGGCGATCGCCGGCGATGGTGCGCGCGCCGCCGTCTGCGAGCCGCAGGGCAATCTGCGGCTCCACGCCGCGCACGTAGACCACCGGGGTCTGGCAGAGGGTGAAGGCCAGGTCGAGGGCCTCCAGGGCTGCGGCGCGGGGGAGCAGGCGCCGCTCACCACTGAGGCCGCCGCCATAAAGTCCCTGGCGGTAGCGGTCGCCCGCCGTGCCGAGGGCGTCCATCAGCGCGCGCCGGCGCGCGTCGTCGAAGCTGCCCGCCAGGTCGCCGCGCCGCGTGTGGAGCGCGCCGATCACGTCGTCGAACAGCGCGTGCAGTTCGACCGTGAGCGTAAGCTCAGGCGGACCGTCCGCCAGTAGCGCCCGGCAGAAGACCAGATAGCGGCGCAGGTAGGCCAGGGTCACCACCGAGAGCCCCTTGCCCACCAGGGCGTTGTTGGCGTCGTTCCACTCGGGGCGCTGGGTATTCATCCAGATGCCGCCCTCGGGGACGAAGTTCACCAGCTTGGCCAGGGCGAGCAGGAGCAGCTTCTCGGCCAGGCTCACGTGGAACACCTGCCCGTCGGCGCCGTGGAGCAGCTTGCCGTCGGCGCCGCGCGCGGCCACCTGCGCCGCGATCCTGCGCTCAAGCTCCCAGTCGAAGACGATGCTGTCGGCAGGGTCGGCGAGCAGCTGCGCGTAAGGCTTGATGCGGTAGGGCACGTCGACGTGGCTGTAGCTGCGGCGGTCGAGCAGCGCGCCCAGCCGTCCGGGCTCGTGGCGCTCCAGCGCCTCCAGTAGCTTGAGCAGGTAGATGATCTGGTGGTCGCTCCAGTAGCCGATATTCGCCCAAGGGTTCTCGGGCTCCGGCACCTCCCACTCGACGCCGGCGCGGGCGAGCCGGTAGGGGTTGTAGCCGTCGGCGGTGGTGGCGTTGAGGAAGAGGGCGACCATGCCCTCCAGGTAGGCCGGGAAGGCGTAGCCCAGAGGCTCCCAGTTCTGAAAGAGGTCGCGCCAGTTGCCCTGGTAGTCGAGCCGGCGCGCGCCGCCGGGGCCGCGCAGGTTGATGCTGAAGCGGTTCCACGGGCGGCTGGGGTCGCCGTGGCGTCGGCTGAAGGTGAGCGGCATGTACTCGGCGCAGAGCCGCTCGAGATCGGCGACGCCGCCGGTGGCGGCCCGCGCGCGCAGGTCACGCACACCGATCTGTGGCGGGAGGCCGGCGAAGAAGGCCCGCTGCTGCTCCAACAGCTGTGGGCTGCGCACCGCGACGAAGGCCCGCAGGTCTGCGCTGTCGAGCGTGTAGCCGTCGGCGAAGCTGCCACCGCGCATAATGTTAAAGAGCGTGTTGGCGGCGTGGTGCGCGGCCGTCATCTCGTCGGCACTCTGCTGTCGCCCGTCGGCGGCGGCTACCAGGGCCTCTAGCTCGGCCCGGCCGCGCGCGATGTCGGCCTCCAGGGCCACAGAGAGGCCGGCCGGGTCGTCGCTCAGCGCACGGGCCAGATCGGCGACGGCCACGGCGTCCTGGGCCAGATCGGCGACGATCCACCAGGCGTGGTCTGCGCCGGGGGCGAGCTCGATCGCGGCGGACAGCAGGAAGGCGCCGCGCCGGCCGCGCACGTCGTGCTCCGGGTGGGGCTCCTCGCCACGGCGGAACGCGGCCACCTGCGCCGACGACAGCAGCGTGCAGGCGCCTTCCAGGCCGAGCTGCCAGGCCACCGTGGCGCGCAGCGACTCGCTCGGCTCGGCCAGGTCGGTTAGGGTTGAGCTGAGGGCGAAGATCGCCAGGCCGCTGGGGTCGCGCTCGGCGCGCTTGTAGGCGTCCAGCAGGTTGCTGTAGCCGCTCTGGAGCGCCGTGGTCACCCCGTGGGGCAGCAGGTTCTGCAGGCCGTCGAGCACGCGCACGGCGCACGGCGCTCCCGACAGTTCGAGCAGGCGGCAGCGGCGCACAAAGCCAAAGCGCGGGCTGCTCTGCCAGGTTGCGCGGAAGGCCAGGCCCAGGTCGTGGTTGAGCTCCTCGAAGATCAGGGTGGTGCTCAGGGCGTCCTTGTAGAGGTTGCGCTCAACGCGGTAGGGCGCGTCGGCGCGTTCGCCAAAGGGCTCCCAGCGCCGGGCGACACCGGCTCGCGTCACGTGGAGGATTGTGAGCGGGCCAGTGTGCGGGTGGCAGTCGTAGAGCCGGTCGACGGTCTCGTAAGGGAAGAGCGCCGTCTCGGGGCTCACGCGGCCGGCGGTGAGGCCGCCGCTGCTGGTGATGAACATCCAGTGGTCGGCGGCGCTCACCAAGGTCATCAGGAAGGGGTCCAGCTGATCCACGCCGGCGATGCGGTAGAGCCGCTCGCCGTCCAGCTCGACGAAGGCCCCGTCGACGACGAGCGCGGTGGCGCGGGCCGCCATTTTAGCGATCTCAAGGGGTGAGTCAATCATCGCTGTTTGCTAGCCCTTCACGGCCCCTGCCGTCAGACCAGAGACGATGTAGCGCTGTAGCACGAGGAAGAGGATCAGCATGGGCAGCGTCATGATCAGCACGGCGGCCGCCAGCGTGGGCCAGTTGCTGCCATAGACGCCCTGAAAGACGATCATCCCGCGGGTGATCGGGTAGTAGTCCTTGTTGGTCAGGTAGATCGTCGGCAGGATCAGCTCGTTCCAGATGCCGATGGCATGCAGCACTGCGACGGTCGCTATGGCTGGCTGGATGAGTAGTACTGCACGGGCAAGCCGATCACCAGGACCAGGCAGAAGAGGACGATCGAGGCGGAGGCGGCGTAGCCCTGGCGGAAGGCGCTCGTGACGCTGCCGGAGGTCTGGCCGAAGCCCTGGGCGAAGATCAGATAGCCCAGCACCTGCGTCCCGTTGCGGTAGCCCAGGAGCACAAGGAAGAGCTGCCACGCCTGGAGCGAGCCGATGATGTTTAGCAGCAGGTTGGTGTTCACGCTCGGCGTCAGCAGGGGCCAGGTGACGTTCCTAAACATCTGCCACGCGTTTGCGCCGTCGATGCGCGCGCCCTCATAGAGATCCTCTGGGATGGTCTGTAGGCCGGCGATGAAGATCATCATGGTGACGCCCAAGTTGGCCCAGATCTGCACGAAGATCACCCAGCCGATGGCCTCGCTCGGCTGCCCGCCGAGGAACTCGGAGCGGACGCCGAACACGCCCAGCAGGCTCGCGAGCGGCCCACCCAGTGGGTAGAGGAAGAGCGACCAGATCAGGCCCTGGATCACCGCGCCCAGAATCACCGGCATAAAGAAGATCGTGCGGAACACATTGACGCCCTTCAGGCGCTGGTTCACGAACATGGCAAGGATTAGGCCGAGGGTGAACTGGATGCTCGTCACGCTGAAGGCGAAGATCAGGGTTCGCCAGAGCGCCGCGTAGTTATCCAGCGAGGCCTGGCCCATGAAGAGGAACTCGCGGTAGTTCTCCAGCCCGATCCAGTTGACGGTGGTGCCCTGGATGCCGCTCGCGTCGGTAAAGGAGTACGCGCCGGTCGCAATGGCGGGCCCCAGCATGATCACCACGTAGAAGAGGAATCCGGGCAGGAGCAGCAGGTAGGGCGCCAGCCTGGCTCGGCCACGCCCGAAGTGATAATTGTTCACGCTTACCTCCACGCTGAGCGTTGTGGGGTGGGCTTCCCGCCGGGCGAGAAGCCCACAGAGCGGCGCAGGTGGCTACTTGTTGGCGTCTAGCCCGGACTGCAGATCGGACTGCACCTTATCGGCGAGGGTCTGGACATCCTCGTATGTGCCGAAGGGCTTGAAGTAGGAGGCGAAGGGGTTGGCATACTCGCCGGCGCCCTTCGGCGCTACCCAGTACTGCTCGTAGCCCACCCGGAAGTTCGCGAGGTAGGGCGCGACCTCGGCGCCGATCGGGCTGTCCAGCGTGGCGCCCGACTGGGTCGGGATGAAGCCGACGGCGTTGGCGAAGGCCTGGTAGTTGGCCGGCTCCGAGAACTCCGTCAGGTACTTCACGGCCGCGTCCTGGTTGGGGCTCTTGCCCGCAATCGCCCAGCCCTGGTCGTACTTGCCGAACAGGTATTTGTTCTCCTCGGCGTTATCGCTGCCGGGGAAGGGGATGTAGCCCCACGCGAAGCCCGGCTCGGCCGCCTCGATCGCGGAGGCGTACCAGGTGCCGCCGGGGAACATCGCGACCGCGCCAGAGGCGAAGCGGCCGGGGGCGGCGTCGCCGGCAATGCCGCTCGCGCCGGGCTCCATCATGTCGCGGGCGTAGATCTGCATCTTGGACCACATATCCAGGGACTTGGCATCGTTCCACTTCGTGCTGCCGGTCCAGAGGCCCTCCACCAGCTGCGCCTGGTTCGGGTACGAGGCGCCGATCAGGCCGTACGCGCCCACGAAGATCGGCCAGCCATCTTTGCCGCCGGCGGTCATGCACTCGACGCCTGCCGCCTTGAAGGTTGCGCAGGCCGCAACCAGCTCGCTCCAGGTGGTGGGCACGGCCACGTTGTTGGCGGTGAAGAGGTCTTTGTTGTAGTAGATGCCGCTGTACGAGACGCGGCCGAGATTGACCTGGTAGACCTTGCCGTTGTAGGTGCCGGCGTCCGTGATCGCGGCCTGATCGTAGTTCTTGATGAAGGGCTGGGCGGTGAGATCCATCAGCAGCCCGGCATCGATCAGCGTCTGCCAGTTGGGCGCGGCCACATTCTGCATGTATGGCTGGGCCTGGTTGGAGAAGCCGAACATGTCGATCACATCGATATCATTCGCAGTCAGGCGTGTCTGC
>JAYUYB010000086.1:0-5418 GCA_043752655.1 Chloroflexota bacterium | reverse complement strand
ATCTTGGCGGGGCACTCGCGATCCCGCAAGTAGGCGATCTGGCGGGTAGCGCTGGGGGTCCCATCGCGGTATGATCTATCTATACTATCTGATAGCGTGAGTGAGAGCGAGATTATGGCACAGCAGCAGCTTACATTACCCGTCACCGGGATGACCTGCGCCTCCTGCTCCATCCGGGTGGAGAAGGGGCTGAAGAAGGTCGGTGGCGTGGAGAGCGCCCTGGTTAACCTGGCCACCGAGCAGGCCACCGTCACCTACGATCCCCAGCAGGTTCAGCCCCAGCAGCTCGTCGCCGCCGTCGAGGCCGCCGGCTACGGTGTGATCTCCGAGCAGCTGGAGCTGCCGATCACCGGCATGACCTGTGCGAGCTGCGTGATGCGCGTCGAGAAGGCGCTCAAGAAGAGCGCAGGCGTGCTCGACGCCACGGTCAACCTCGCCACCGAGCGGGCCAGCGTCACGATCGCCCCTGGCGTCGCCGATCTCGCGTCGCTTACTGCCGCCGTCGAGGCGGCTGGCTACGGCGTGATCGCCCCCGCTGCCGGGGGCGCGAACGCTGCGGAGGGCGAGGATGCCGAGACCCTGGCGCGCCGCGCCGAGCTCGCCGACAAGCGGCGCAAGCTGATCGTCGCCGTGGCATTCGGTCTTCCGCTCTTCCTGCTCTCGATGGCCCGCGACCTCGGGCTGATCCAGCCCTGGCTGATTGGCGCGGCCCGCGACATGATGGCGCAGATGCCCGGCGCGAGCATGGGCGAGCTGATGGGAATGGTCGCCGCCCGCGACGACCTGCTCAACTGGCTCTTTCTGGCCCTGGCTACGCCGGTGCAGTTCTACAGCGGGCGCGACTTCTACATCCACGCTTGGAAGGCGCTCAAGGCGCGCACAGCCAACATGGACACCCTGATCGCCCTGGGCTCGTCGGCGGCGTACTTCTTTAGCCTCTGGGTGCTGCTCGCCGGCCTCAGTGGCCACGTCTACTTCGAGACCGCAGCCGTGATCATCGCGCTCATCCTCGTGGGCAAGTTCCTGGAGGCCCGCGCCAAGAGCCAAACCGGCGCCGCGATCAAGGCCCTGATGGGCCTCCAGGCCAAGACGGCCCGCGTGATTCGGGGCGGTGTGGAGACCGATATTCCCCTGACCCAGGTGCGCGTGGGCGATATCGTCCTTGTTCGCCCCGGCGAGAAGGTGCCGGTGGACGGGGTGATCACCCAGGGCGGCTCGGCGCTCGACGAGAGCATGCTCACCGGCGAGAGTATGCCGGTGCAGAAGCAGGTGGGCGACAGCGTGATCGGTGCCACATTGAACCGCACTGGCAGCTTCCAGTTCCGCGCCACCCGCGTCGGCAAGGACACCGCGCTGGCCCAGATTGTCCGCATGGTGCAGGAGGCCCAGGGCTCGAAGGCCCCGGTGCAGCGCCTGGTCGATCAGATCTCGGCGGTATTCGTGCCCGTGGTGCTCGGCATCGCCCTCGTCACCTTCCTGGCCTGGTGGTTCGCCACCGGCGACGTGACCCAGGCCCTGATCTTCGCCGTGGCGGTGCTGGTAATCGCCTGCCCCTGCGCCCTGGGTCTCGCCACGCCGACAGCGATCATGGTTGGCACCGGCACGGGCGCGCAGCACGGCATCCTGATCAAGAACGCCGAGGCGTTGGAGCGGGCCGGCAAGCTCACCACGGTGGTCTTCGACAAGACCGGCACCATCACCCAGGGCCAGCCGGCGGTCACCGACGTGATGACGGAGGGCGACGAGGGCGATCTGCTCCGGCTGGCGGCGAGCGTGGAGCGGGCCTCGGAGCACCCGCTGGGCGAGGCGGTGGTGCGCGCGGCCCAGGCTCGCGGGCTGAGCCTGACCCAGCCCGAAGGCTTTGAGGCCATCGCCGGCCACGGCGTGCAGGCGACGGTGGATGGCCAAAACATCCTGATCGGCTCGCCGCGGCTGATGCGCGAGCAGGGCGTTGTGCTTGGCACGCTGGAGGCGGCGATTGAGCGGCTGCAGGGTGAGGCAAAGACGGCGGTGGTGGTCGCCGCCGATGGCAAGGCCCTGGGCGTGCTCGGCATCGCCGACCCAGTGAAGCCCACCTCGGCGGAGGCGCTGGCGAATCTGCAGCGCCAGGGCGTGCAGGTGGTAATGCTCACCGGCGACAACCGGCGCACGGCTGAGGCGATCGGTCGGCAGGTTGGCCTGGCGCCGGAGCAGGTGATCGCCGAGGTGCTGCCCGAGATGAAGGCCGCCGAGGTCAAGCGCGTGCAGGGCGCCGGCGGTGTGGTGGCGATGGTCGGCGACGGCATCAACGACGCGCCGGCGCTGGCCCAGGCCGATGTGGGCATCGCCATGGGCACCGGCACCGACGTGGCCATGGAGACGGCCGACGTGACGCTGCTGCGCGGCGACCTGCGCTCGGTGCCGCAGGCCATCCAGCTGAGCCGCCGCACGATGCGGACGATCCGCTGGAACCTGTTCTGGGCCTTTATCTACAACGTGATCGGCATCCCCCTGGCGGCGGGCGTCTTCTACCCGCTGCTGGGCTGGCAGCTCAGCCCGATTGTCGCGGCGGCGGCGATGGCCTTCTCGTCGGTCTTCGTGGTGAGCAACTCGCTCCGGCTGCGGGGCATGCGCCTGGAGGGCGCGGAGCCGGCGGCAACAGCGCCCGGCGGGCAGGTGACGACACAGACTGCGTAAGCGGCCTTGGTCGTCCGACGATGGATGAGGGCGGTCCGCTGGCGACCGCCCTCGAGATTCGTGTCAGCCAGGAAGCGCTGCGCGGTACTGTGTCGAGATCCACAAGCTTGACCAGAGCTTGAAGCTTGGCCGTATTGATGCTTGAGCTCCGGTTGGCACACTGCCAACAGATCCGGTCCCAGAGAGGACATAATCACTATGTTGCAACAAACGATCACCCGCCGCAAACTTCTGCGTCTGGCAGGCAGCGGAGCGCTGCTGGTCGGGGCCGTAGGTGCTCTGGGTGCCTGCGCATTGCCGGTTCAGCCCATGGCCGGCGCCACAGCGCAGCCTGTGGCTAACCCTGCCTTCAGCCCCGATCTTGATATCACCTTGCGCGCGGCACCGTCTGAGGTGCAGCTCCTGCCCGGTGCCAAGACGACGGTCTGGACCTACCAGGCGCAAGTACATACGGGCGACCCTGCATTGGTGCAAGCCATCCCCGGCAGCTATCTCGGGCCGATCATCCGCGCCCGCACTGGCCAGAAGCTCCGCGTGACCTTTGAGAACAACTTGCCCGACGCAAGCCAGTCCTCGATTGTGCACTGGCATGGGTTACACGTCCCCGCCGCTGCCGATGGGCATACGAGCGCGGTGGTGCGGCCGGGCGAGCGCTACATCTACGAGTTCACCGTCACCGACCGCGCCGGCACGTACTGGTTTCACCCCCACCCCCACGGCACCATCGGCAAGCAGGTGATCATGGGCCTCGCCGGACTCTTCCTGGTCAGCGACGCGGAGGAGGATGCCGCCGGGCTGCCCACGGGCGCCCAGGATCTGCCGGTCGTTATCCAGGACCGCACCTTCGACGGTCAGAACCAGTTCGTCTACGAGCCGGAGATGATGTCCCAGATGATGGGCTTTTTGGGCGAGCGTATCCTGGTGAACGGCACGCCAGACCTCACGCTCGATCTCGCTACCCGCACCTACCGGCTGCGGCTGCTCAACGGCTCCAACAGCCGCATCTACAAGCTCGCCTGGGACACCGGCACGCCCCTCACCGTGATCGGCAGCGACGGCGGCCTGTTGGCGGCGCCCGTCACCCGGCCCTTCGTGATGCTGGCGCCCGGCGAGCGCGTCGAGCTCTGGGCCGACCTGCGCGCGGTGCCGGTCGGCACGACCATCACCCTGGTGAGCCAGCCATTTGCGGGCGCTGAGGGGGTGGAACTGGCAGGTGAGACGGGCGGGATGGGTGGTATGGGCGGGATGCAGCACGGCGGGATGGCTGGCATGGGCAATGGCAACGCTCCGGAGCTTGGCGCGGCCCTTGACATCCTGCGCGTGCGGGTTGCCCGTCAGGAGACCGAGACGCTGACGTTGCCCACGGTGCTGTCGCGCATCGCGCGCTACCGCCTGGAAGATGCGGTCAACCGTGCCACGCCGCGCCCCGTCGCCCTCTCACTGCGTGGGATGGAGTGGCGCATCAACGGCAAAACGTTCGAGATGGACGTGGTCGCGCCCGAGGAGATCGTCAAGCTGAATACATTGGAGCTCTGGGAGATCGTCAATGAGACGAACCCCGGCGAGATGATGGACCCGCTGGGCATGGCGCACCCGATCCACATCCACGGCGGGCAGTTTCAGGTGATCGGTCGCGAGGTGCTCCCTGAGCTGCGCGCTGGTTGGGAAGGCGTGAAGGATGGCTATCTGGACGAGGGATGGAAGGACACCGTGCTGGTGATGCCAGGTGAGCGCGTGAGGCTGCTGATGGCCTTCCGCGACTACCCCGGCACCTACGTCTACCACTGTCACAACATCGAGCACGAGGACGGCGGGATGATGCGCAACTACCGCGTCGAGGCGTAGCGACTGTGCTTGACATGGGCCGCGCAGCGGCCCCTTGACGCCGGGGGCGCCGTCGGACAAGCTGGCCCAGAGGCGCTGGCGACAGTCGCCAGCGGACCGCATTTCGCCTGACTCGTGTCTAAAAGGGCTTGACATATTCCGTCCGCCGTGCCCGCCTTCAGGCCGCGCGCAAACCTATGGTTCGAGGCGCTCATCGAGCTGCACCGGCTCCAGGGGCGCGTCGTGGGCCAGCAGGTTCAGCGTCGCCTCCAGCACCCGGCGCTGCTGCGCCGTATCGCCGGGCCGCCCGAGTGTGGCGCCGCGGCCCAGGCGGGTAAAGGTCGCGCGCGGTGGCATCGTCAGGCGGGTCACCCCGGCATTCCAGCTCGTCAGGGTCGTCGCCACGCCACCCAGCTCCAGCGCCCGCGCTACCAGTCCCACGGACTGGCTGCAGAGCGGTCAGCTGGGGACGAGCAGTGCCGCCTCGGCGCCTTCGGCCTGCACGGCGGCAGCGATCGCCGGGATCAGCTCGTCGAGCACGCGCCCGACGTCGGGCTGGTAGCCCATGAAGCTGATCACATTGGGCGCAAGGGCCCCAACCGCCCCGGTAGCCACGAGCTCGGCCAGGTGACCGAGGGGCAGCAACACCTGCGGGTCGGCGTCGACCGCGCCGTGGTCGTAGTGCTCATGGGCATAGGCGATAGCGGCCAGCGACGTGCGCGTGGGCAGCAGGCGGATGGTGTAGTCGCCCAGCGGGTTTGGCGCGTCGAAGGGCGCCTGCGTGGCGGGCAGGTAGCCGCCCGCAGAGGAGATCAGCACCAGCCGGCTGCGGCTGAGGTCGACGCCGGCCCCGGCTGGAGCGGCGCTATTCTTTGGGCGCTGATACTGCTTGAAATCGGTCTCACCGGTGCGCTCGTA
>JAYUYB010000085.1:0-2087 GCA_043752655.1 Chloroflexota bacterium | reverse complement strand
GGCTCATGCTGGGGCGTCCGCGCACCAGCCGCTCCAGCCCGAGCAGGCCCACGGTGAGGAGCACCAGCAGCAGCGAGAGCAGCGCGGCGCCGCTGCGGTCGAACGATCCTCGGTACTGCACGTAGATCGCGCGGGTGAACGAGTCGAACTGCAGCAGCGACACGGCGCCGAAGTCGCTCAGGGTGTAGAGCGCCACCAGCAGGCCGCCCACGGCAATGGCAGGGCGCAGCTGGGGCAGCAGGATGCGGAAGAACAGCTTCAGCGGGCCGTCACCCATGCTGCGGGCTGCCTCCTCTACGGCGGGGTCGCAGCGACGCAGGGCCGCGCGCACCATAAGCAGCACGTACGGGTAGCTACACAGCGTCAGGGCGAAGAGGGCACCGCCGAAGCCGTAGATCGAGGGCAGGCGCTCGACGCCAATGGGCGCCAGGAGCTGCTGGAGCAGCCCGCGCGGGCCGAGCACGGCGATGATCGCGAAGCCGGCGATGTAGGAGGGGACGGCCAGGGGTAGCAGCGTGGCCACCGACCAAAGCCGACGCAGCGGCAGGTCGGTGGCCACGGTGAGCCATGCCACAGGCAGGGCAACCAGAATGCTCATACCGGCGACGCCCAAAGCCAGGGCGGCGCTGCCAGTGAAGACGGCCAGGGTGCGTGGGCGCAGTAGGGCCGCCCATGCCTCGGGGCCGGCGTCGGCGGCCCGCAGGGAGAGATACAGCAGCGGCAGCACTCCCAGGGCGACCACACCCATGCTCAGGGCGATCAGCAGCCAGGGTCGTGGCTTGCGACGGCGGCCGGCGGCTGTGGGCGGCGCGAGCGCGCGGTTGAGTGTGGTCATTGGCGGTGTTGAGGCGCTGCTACAGCGCCCCAACCTCCTGAAGCAGCTTCAGGGTGCCTTGCAGATCGCTTAGCCGGTTCAGGTCGAGCTCGGGGGCCTTGATCTCGGCCAGCGGCTTGAGGCGCGGATCGGGCTGCACGCCGGCTGCCAGCGGGTACTCGAACGTTTTCTCCGAGAAGTAACGCTGGCCGGGCTCGGAGAGCAAGTAGGTAACAAATTGCTGCGCGGCGCCTGCGCTCTTGGCGGTGTTGAGGATGCCCACGCCGGCGATGTTGATCAGCGCGCCCACGTCGCCGTCGGCGGGGTAGTAGTTGGCTACCTTGAGCGTGTTGCCGGACTCTTGCTGGAGCTGGTAGAGGTAGTAGTGGTTCACGAAGCCTGCGTCGATCTCGCCGGCGGCCACGGCCTGCACAATCGCCGCGTTCTTCTCGTAGGTGCGCGTCTCGTTGGCGATCATGCCCTCAAGCCAGCCCTTGGTGGCCTGCTCGCCCAGCTGTGTGCGCATCGCCGTCACGAAGGCCTGGAACGACCCGTTGGTGGGCGCCCAGCCCACGCGGCCCTGCCACTCTGGGGCCACAAAGCCTGTGATCGAGGTCGGCAGATCGGCCTCGCTCAGCTTCTCGCTGTTATAAACCACTACGCGGGCGCGCCCGCTGATGCCCACCCAGTCGCCTTCTGCCGAGCGGAAGCGCGGCTCGACGGCGTTGAGCGTGCCCTCAGGCAGCTTGGCCAGCAGACCCGCCGCGTCCAGGGCGCCAAGGGCGCCGGCATCCTGCGCGAAGAACATGTCGGCCGGGCTGTTCGCGCCCTCCTCAAGGATCGTTGCGGCAAGCTCGGCCGTGTCGCCGTAGCGGGCCTCAACGGCGATGCCAGTGGCCTCAGTAAACTGCTCGAAGATCGGGGCGACTAGGCTCTCGCTGCGGCCTGAGTAGACGACGATCTTCTCGGTGCTTGAGGTCTGCGCGGCGCTAGGCGCGGCGGCGGGGGCCACTGTAGGCAGGGCGGCTGGCGTGCTGCCGCAGGCCACAAGGCCGAGGGCAGACATCAGAACTATATATCGGCGGAGCCGCATGAGCGGGATCCTTTCTGTAGCGATTGCACGCAGGTGAATAGAAGCTTGCCTAGGTGGATGTTAGTATAAGCTAACCCCCAGTAGAGCGCAAGCGTCATTTAGCAGCTTTTTACACCAAAATCTTGCTAAACTCTGGGCCAGCCCATGTGATGAAGCGGCACGCCCGACGATCAGGAGCGA
>JAYUYB010000084.1:0-5421 GCA_043752655.1 Chloroflexota bacterium | reverse complement strand
CCTGGGCCACGCTGCCGCTCGCCGACCCGCCCAGGACGTGAGCGCTGCCGACGCCACAGCTATCTAAGGCGGCGGCGATCCCGTCGGCCAGCGCGTCGATGCGCGCCACGTGCGGCGGGTAGGTCAGCGCAATAGCGCGATAGTCGCGGGCGAGGTCGGCGAGGTACGCAAACGATGTCGCGGCCACGCCGAAGCCGCCTGGCAGCAGCACGACAGCCTCGCCCACCCCCGCCTCAACAAGCTCCCAGGGCGCGCCGTCAATCATCAGGCGCCGTGGGGCGTGGCTGGCCAGGAAGGCCGCGTAGCGCTCGGTGAGGCTCACGAGCGGCGGCGGTGACGGAAGCGCAGGGTGCCGCCGCGCTCGATCTGCAGCTCGTGGCCGCGCCAGTTGATCCGGCGCGGCGCCAGCAGGGCGGCGAGCAGCTGGGCCGGCAGCGTCAGCTGGGTAAGCGGCACGAGCCAGCGGTGCGTCGGGGGCACGGCCGAGCCGAAGTAGGCCCGGTTGTGGTGGGCGAAGATCACGTAGCTGATGGCGAGGTAGACGAGCGTGAAGCGGCGCGCCGCCGGCCCTGGCCGCAGCAGCGGCGCGGCAAGGGCGAGCCAGGGGAAGAAGACCGGCGCGACCACCAGGCCGTAGAAGAGCGCCAGCTCGCCGGGCGCCAGGTGGCGCATCAGCGACTCGCGGGGGAAGATCAGCCAGCGCTGGATCAGGCTGGCGTAGTGGCGCGGCCCGCGTACCGTGGTGCGGATCGGGTGGAGGAGGGGCGTCTGGGCCAGACGGTAGCCGTGAGCGCGCAGCCGGGCGGCCACCGCGAAGTCGTCGGCGCCCACGCGCTCAAGGCCGGCGAAGCCGCCGACAGCGTCGAGCGTCGTGCGGTGCAGCGCGTAAAACATGCCGTTGATCGTCACCGGGTGGTGCAGCGTTGCGTAGGGGATGTAGGTCATCAGGCTGCTGCTGTTCACGAAGCAGGCGACCAGGCTCGACCAGAAGTTGTCGAAGCTGGTGTAGAAGGGCAGGCCAAAGGCCAGGCCGACGCCCGGCCGGTCGAGGTAGGGCAGGCACACTTCCAGCCCGCCGTCGGGGAGCACCGTGTCGTCGTCGAGCACACAGATCACGTCGCCCTGGGCGATTGCGGCCCCGGCGATCAGCTTGACGAGCTTGGGGTTGTGCTCAGGCGCGGGTAGCGGCAGCTCGACGACTCGTACTGCCACGCCAGGCCGGCTCGCCACCAGCTCCGCGCAGACCCGGCGCGCCTCCGCGTCGTCCGCGTCGATCAGCCAGATGAACTCGCGGCCGTAGCCCGAGCGGGCGTCGAGGTTTTGCCCCAGGCACGCGGCGAGGGCGGGGTCGCCGCTGAGGATGGGCTGGATGATGCTGACCAGGCCGGGAACGCGCGCCGCCGGGCCGGGCGGGCGCCGGAAGAAACGCAGCACGGCGAGGTGCTTCAGCAGGCGCTCGGCGAGCAGCAGGAGGGCGAGCAGGCGCCAGAGCCAGGCCATGGTATACCCTTTTGGATGGCCGATTTTGGATTGAGCGCAGCCAGACCGACCATCATCCGGTTATCGGCTATCGGTTATCGGCTATCCTCGTTCAGCACGGTATAGCGCCCGCCGCGCTCGATGCGCAGCCGCTGTCCGCGCCAGTGGGTCGTCTCGTCGCCGAGGGCGGCGAGGGCAACGTGAACCGGCGTTGCGCAGGCCAGGAGCGGCAGCAGCGGCCAGCGCCGGGCGGGCATCGGGCGGTGGAGGTGGCTCCGCTCGATCAGGGCGTAGGCGGCAGCGAAGCTCCCCACGCTCAGGCCGAGGGCCGCAAGGGCCGCCGGGCGGCGCCCGGCCAGGGCCAACAGCGCCAGCAGCGGCGGCAGCAGCGGGCCGACGCTACCGATCAGCATCGCCCCCCGCTCGCGAACGCCCAGGCTTGGCAGCATCGTCTGGCGCGGGATCAGCATCCAGCGGCGCAGCTGGTTGTGGTAGTCGGCCAGCGTGGCGAGGCGGTTCTCGACATCGTAGACCAGCGGGGTCTGCACGTTGCGTAGGCCGTGGCGGCGGACTCGGCGGGCCAGCTCGTGGTCGTCGTCAAGGCGGCCGACCATCCCACCTAGGCCGCCGACAGCCTCGAAGCGCGCGCGGGGCATGGCGAAGCAGTGCCCCGTGATCGTGAACGGCTCGACCATAAAGGCCAGGGGCACATAGCTGAGCAGGGCGCTGCTGTTGACAAAGCCGCTCATCAGGCTCTCGGCCAGGCTGCCCCAGGCGGTGTAGCAGGCCAGCCCGAAGGCTGCCCCGACGCCCTGGCCCACGGCGTACGGCACCAGCACCCGCAGCGCGTCGGGGCGCAGCAGCACATCGTCGTCCACGAAGCACAGCACGTCGCCGCCGGCTCGGGGCAGCGCAGCGCACTGCTTCGCCACCTTCGACGCGATGGCGCCGGCGTCGGCCGCCACGAGCAGGAGCTCGGCCTGCCACGTGGCGTGCGCGGCCATAACCTCGCGGCAGATCGCCTGCGAGCTGGCGTCGGCAGCGTCGCAGATCAGCAGGCAGCGCTGCGGGCCGGGGTAGTCGAGCCGCGCGCGGGCGCCCAGGGCGCGGCGCAGATCGTTGGGTGAGCGGGTGATCGGGCAGATCAGGGTCACTGAGGGCCAGGCATCCGGCTCGGACGGCGGCGGCCGCCGGAAGAAGACGCGCACGGCCAGCAGCTTTAGCAGCCGGTCGAGCCCGTAGAGCAGCGCGAGCGCCCACGCCAGGCGGTCGAGAAAGCGGTGTGACATTTTGGCTTTTGGCTTTTGGATGTTGGATTGCCCTCAGCGGCACCAGGCTTATCAGAGCGCCTCTTTGGCGTAGCGTTGCGCCCGCTGCCCGCTCTGGCCCGTGGCGAGGGCCGTGGCCAGGAGCTTGGCGGCGAGGGCGGCCCCGTCCTCGGCGGCGAGGGTGGCGGCGAGGGCGGCGGCCCGCGTGCGCATCGCCTGGTCGGCGACAGCGCGGCGGATCGCGTCGGCGAGGCGGCCCGGCTCCAGCTCGCGGCGCGGGATCGGCGGCGGCCCCGCGCCCAGGGCCGCTACGCGCCCCGCCCAGAAGCGCTGGTCGCCGTAGAAGGGCACGCTCACGACGGGCGCCCCGGCGCGCAGGGCGGCGGCGGTTGTGCCGGCACCGCCGTGGGTAACGACCGCAGCCACGCGGCTGAAGAGCCAGTCGTGCGGTGTCGCGTCGATGGCCAGGACGTGGCCCGGTAGCTCGGCGCCGGCCAGGTCGCCCCACGCGCCGCGGTAGATCAGCCCGCGCACGCCGGCCCGCGCCAGAGCCTCCACCAGCAGCGCCGTGATCGCGGCGGGGTCGCGGCCGGCGAGCACGCTGCCGAAGCCGATGTAGACCGGCGGCGGCCCGGCGGCGAGGAAGCGCGCCAGGGGTTCAGGCGGCGCCCACCCGGCGGGGGCCGGGAGCGTCCAGTAGCCGGTCACCACCCGGCGCGCCGGCCAGTCCTGCGGGGGCGGGGCGACGGCGGCGCTGTAGGCGTAGAGCGTGGGCGGGTCGAAGGCGCGCACCCTGGCCCAGAGCGCCGGAGCGCTGAGCGGCCGGAGCCCGAGGGCGTTGGCGCGGGCGCGGTTCAGCGGGCCGCGCAGAAGCTGCCAGAGGCCGTGGGCGGCCAGCTGGTGGGTCGCCCGATTGTAAAGCCGGCCCATGGGCATGGGCAGCCAGGGCGGCGGCGGCGCGAAGGAGACATCTGGCAGCGCGCCGGTCGGGCCGTGGGGGTGAAAGTGGGCTACAGCGAGGGGCAGGCCGAGCTGCTCGGCAATAAACAGGCCGGGGTAGAGCCCAAGGGCCGAGACGACCAGGGCGTCGGCGTCGGAACAGGCGCGCTGGCACTCGGCGCAGAGCCGGGCTACCAGAGGCGCGATCTGGGCGAGGAAGCGGCGGGCGAAGCCAAGGGGGAGGCCACTGCCTGCGGCGTTGAGGGCCGCGACGACCAGCTCACGGTCCATCAGCTCGGCGGCCGCGCCCACGACGGTGGTGTAGGGCAGGCTGTAGGCGGCCGCGAGCTCGGCATAGTCGGCCAGGCCTACCAGCCGCACCGCGTGGCCGGCCCGGCGTAGCGCCAGCCCGAGGGCGATGAAGGGCTGCACGTCGCCGCGCGAGCCGAGGGCGAGGATGGCGATCTGCACGGCGCCTCTACAGCATCCTGACGAAGCAACGGGGCCACGCGGCGTATCATAGCCGCCCTGATTCAGCCTGTCAATCGGCGGGCAGTTTGCTACTATAAGCTGAACGCCCCATCGTCTAGCGGGCTCGTCGCGTAGGCGGCAAGACCCAGGAGCGCACCCCATGGCACCCCAAACCATTGTCATCACCGGCACCAGCTCGGGCTTTGGCAAGGCGACCGTCGAGCATTTCGCCGCCCGCGGCTGGAACGTGGCCGCCACCGTCCGCCGACCCCAGGATCACCCCACCCTGTTCGCGCAGTTCCCGAACGTCACCCTGTTCCCGCTCGACGTAACGAACCAGGCCCAGGTCGACCGGCTCGCCGCAGCCACGCGCGCCGCCTACGGCAGCATCGACGTGCTCGTGAACAACGCGGGGCAGTTGCTGATGGGCCCGCTGGAGACCAGCACGATGGAGCAGATTCGCGCCCAGTACGAGACCAACGTCTTCGGGCTAATAATGGTTACCAAAGCCTTCATCCCGCTGCTGCGCGCCCAGGGCTCCGGAATGATTATGAATGTAGCGTCTGCGAGCGCCAAGGCTAATTTCCCCTTCCTTGCGGCCTATGGATCGAGCAAGTGGGCCGTCGCCGGCCTGAGCGAGGCCCTAGCGGTCGAACTAGCCCCGTTCGGCATTAAGGTCAAGACGATCTTCCCCGGTGCCCACGCCACCAAGATCTTCACGAAGATTGCCAACGGGCTGACGCCCGACGCGGCCGCAGCAGCAGCCGCGCCCGCCTACCGCCCATACTTCGCGAACTTCCTCGCCGTGCAGGACGGGGTGCCTAACGTTCCATCGCCCCGCAACGTCGCCCACCTGATCTACCGGGCGGCCCGCGCGAACAGCGACCAGACGGACTATCTGGCCGGGCGCGACGCAGTGCTCCAGGTGTTGCTGAGGCGACTCCTCCCGCAGCGCGTCTTCAAGCGGATGCTGGTGTCGAGCATTCTGCGCCCACCCCCACCGCTGATGCTGCGCCTTGTTGGCTGGCTGTTAGGCGGGACGGAGCGTGTAGAAGTAGATCGGAACACCATGTCGTGATAGTCGTGGGGCAAGGTAGGTTGGCGATAACGAGGCGCCGGTGCAGGGTCGACCCGGTGATCAGGCAGTGGAACACGCGAGAAGTGGCGGTTATCGAACGACTCGGAAACGCAGGTGGGTAACGCCGGGCGATTCGAGCACGCGCGTCCGCTCCAATTGCATGGGCGCCAACTGGTCAAACAAGCG
>JAYUYB010000083.1:0-5424 GCA_043752655.1 Chloroflexota bacterium | reverse complement strand
TCCTGGATAGCGCAGCGTATTCTGGGCTTGCAGGACAGTAAGTGCTGAGTACTGAGTGCTGAGTGCTGAGCCCTGGCGGCGCTGGCACGGACCCTCCGGCACTCAGTACTTAGCACTCAGCACTCAGCACTATGGCTTATAAAGGTGCGATCTTCGACGTAGACGGCGTGCTGGTAGACTCGCCCCACGAGGCGGCCTGGCGCGAGGCGCTGGAGCGCCTGATGTCCGGCGCCTGGCGCGAGCTGGCGCTAGACACGGGTTACACCCCCGCCAGCTTTACCACCGCCGTCTACCTGGAGCAGCTGGCCGGTAAGCCGCGCATGGCCGGCGCCACGGCGGCCCTCGCCTTCTTTAGCGTGCCCGACCCCGACGGCACCCGCGTGCGCGCCTACGCCGACGCCAAGCAGACGATGATCGAGGAGCTGATCGCGCGCGGCGCCTTCACCGCCTTTGAGGATGGCAAGCGGCTGCTGCTGCGCCTCAAGGCGGCTGGCCTGAAGCTCGCCGCTGCCTCGTCGTCCAAGAATGCTAACGATTTTCTGGTGCGCGTCCCCGTAGCCCCCGGCGTAACCATGCTCGACCTGTTCGACGCCAACGTCTGCGGGCGCGACTTTGCCCACGGCAAGCCGCACCCCGAGATCTTTCTCACCGCCGCCGCCGAGCTTGGCCTGGCGCCGCAGACGTGCGTCGTGCTGGAGGACGCGGCCTCCGGCGTCCAGGCCGCGCGCGCCGGTGGCATGGACTGTGTCGGCATCGCGCGCCTGAACGACGCCGCGCAGCTGCGCGCCGCTGGGGCGACAGTGGTTGTGACAAGCCTGGATGAGCTCGGCGCCGAGCACATATAGACCGGGAGACCGGGAGACAAGGAGACCGGGAGACAGGGAGCGCCTATCGGAGTATGAGGGTTGTCTCCTTGTCTCCTTGTCTCCTTGTCTCCTTGTCTCCTTGTCTCCAAACACCCGGATAGGCACCATGAACCAACAGTTCGCCTTCGCCCTCACCGCCGACCCGCGCTGGCTGCTGACGTTCGAGGGCTTCGACGCGGAGCGCGAGCCGCAGGTGGAGGCGGTGTGCGCCCTGGTGAACGGCTACCAGGGCACCAGGGCCGCGCTGGAGGAGGGCCACCTGGCCGCGCGCCCCGCCACGTTTATCGCCGGGGTCTTTAACACGCCCGAGGCGCCGCAGGCCGCCGAGCTAGAGGCGCCTATCCCCGAGTTGGTGGTGGCCCCCGATTGGTCGCGCCTGCGCCTGCTGGTGGATGGCGTGGAGCTGCGCCTGGACAGCTGCGAGCTGCTGGAGCTGCGCCGCACGCTGGACATGCGCCAGGGTGTGCTGCTGCGCAGCTGGCGCCTGCGCGACGCCCAGGGCCGCGTGACGGCCCTTAGCAGCCTGCGCTTTGCCTCGCTCGCTGCGGGCGGCGCGCTGGTGCAGCTGCTCACGGTGACGACGGAGAGCTACAGCGCGGAGCTTACGGTTGAGCTGCTGGTGGATGGCCGGGTGACGAACGAGAACGCGACCCGGCACCTGGAGCTTGTGGCGGCCGAGCCGATGCCGGGCGGCGCCATGCTCAGCGTGCGCACGCGCCAGTCGGGCTACACGCTTGCCATGGCCACCAGTGCGGCGCTGCACGGCGCCGCGCCCGAGGCGGTGCAGCGCGAGCTGATCTGCATTGAGGAGGGCGGGGGCGCTGTGCTGGAGCGCTTTCGCTGGCATGCGGAGCAGGGGCGCAGCTACACGCTCCAGAAGTTTGTGGGGGTGGCCACCTCACGCGATGTTCGGCCCAGCCAGCGCCCCGAGCAGCTGGCGGCGGCGCGCCTGGCCGCGTGCGTGGCGCAAGGGTTTGCGGCTGCGCTGGCGGAGCACACGGCGGCCTGGGCGCAGCGCTGGGCGGGCAGCGACGCGCAGATCCCCGGCGACGATGAGCTGCAGCGCCAGGTGCGCTTTGCGCTCTACCACCTGATCGGCGCGGCGCACCCCGACGACGAGCGCAGCTCGGTTGGCGCGCGCGCGCTTACCGGCGAGCGCTATCGCGGCCATGTCTTCTGGGACACCGAGGTATTTGTGTGGCCCGCGCTGCTCTACACGCACCCGCCCACGGCCCGCGCGCTGCTGCTGTACCGCTACCATACGCTGCCCGGCGCCCGCGCCAAGGCCGCCGTGAACGGCTACAAAGGCGCGATGTTCCCGTGGGAGGCCGCCGACAGCGGCGAGGAGGTGACGCCGGCCTTTATGCTGAGCGGCGGCCAGCGCGTGCCCGTGCTCACCGGCAGCGAGGAGCAGCACATCGCCGCCGACGTGGCGCTCGCCGCGCTGCAGTATGTGCGCGCCACGGGAGACCGCGCCTTTTTGCTTGCCTACGGCGCCGAGATTGTGCTCGACGTGGCGCGCTTCTGGGCGCGCCGCAGCGAGCCAGGACTGTCCGCCGCCTACCACATCCGGGGCGTGATCGGGCCGGACGAGTACCACGAGACAGTGGACGATAACGCCTACACGAATGTGCTGGCCGCTGAGATCCTGGGCCACGCCCGCGCCCTGGCCGACGACTTGGCCCGCACGGAGCCCGCGCTTTGGGCGGAGCTGGCCGAGCGCCTGGAGCTACACGCCAACGAGCTGCGTCTCTGGGAGCAGGTGGCCGCTGGGCTGGTGACGGGCTTGGACGCAGACACCGGGCTGGTTGAGCAGTTCGCTGGCTACCATGCGCTTGCGGAGATCGACCTGACTGGGCACGACCCGAGCGTGGCCACGGTGGACGCAAAGCTGGGCTGGTACGCGATGCAGAAGACCAAGGTGCTGAAGCAAGCCGACGTGCTGATGCTGCTGATCTTGTTGTGGGAGCAGTACACGCCCGAGCAGCACGCGGCGAACTTTGCCTACTACGAGCCGAAGACGAGCCACGACAGCTCGCTGAGCTACAGCTTTCATGCGCTGTTCGCGGCCCGGCTGGGGCAGCTGGAGCTGGCGGAGCGCTACCTGCGGCGCGCTGCGCTGATCGACCTCGACCTGGGGCGAAAGGGGCACGCGGGCGCAACGGGGGGCGTGCATATCGCGGCGCTCGGCGGGATCTGGCAGGCGCTGGCGCTGGGGTTTCTTGGAATGCAGCCGGGCGAGGAGGGGCTGCGCTTCGACCCGCATATCCCGCCGACCTGGGGCGAGCTGCGCATGCCGATCAGCTGGCGCGGGGCGCAGCTTGTTGTGACCGCCCGCCCCGATGGCACGCTTACGTTCGAGCACTTGGGCGGCGATGCCGTGCGCGTGGCCCGTGGCGACGGGCCGTGGGAGAGTGTATAGTAGGGGCGACCGTAGGGGCGGCCCTTGTGGTCGCCCTACGAGTCGCCGGAAAGGCAAAAACTTATGGAACGACCGCAGCGCTACAGCTCGATCATCGTGGCCCTGGACGGAACGCGCGTTACCGAGCAGATCCTGGCGCCTGCCCGCGAGCTGGCCGAGATCTATGGCGCTACCCTGGTGCTGGTGCGCGCCCTGGATCGCGACAACCTGCCGGCTCAGGCCGACCCGACGAGCGGCGCGAACGTGGCCCTGGCGGCAGGCCCGCCGATGGGCCCCGTGTCTGGGATTGAGCTCCCGAGCATCAGCACGACCCCCGGCGACAACATGGTGCCGGCGCGCGCGCTCGACGACCCCGAGGCGGCGGGCTACCTCAACATTCTCGGCAACGAGCTGCAGGCGGCCGGCCTGAAGGTGGAGCGTGTGGACCCCGACAACGACCCGGCCGACGCGATCGTGCAGGAGGCGCGCTCACGCGGCGCGAGCCTGATCGTGATGGGCACGCGCCAGCGCTCGGGCTGGGAGCGGCTCTTCAAGGGCAGCACCGCGGAGAAGGTGCTGCGCGCCAGCCCCTGCCCCGTGCTGGTGGTGCCCCTAGATTAGAGCCAGGCTTGTAGTGACCCGACAGGGCTGCGCGCCGTCTTAGAAACGGTAGGCTTGTTGGCCTGAACCGAAGCAGTGAGCTTGGTAGAGAAAGAAGGCAGAGCTATGGGTACCCTGACCGCCCTGAAGTTCCCGACCGCCGACGGCGCTGAGAAGGCCCTTGAGACGCTGGTGAGCCTGCAGAAGCAGGAGCTGATCAAGCTGCTGGACGCGGCCGTCGTGACCTGGCCCGAAGGCAAGAAGAAGCCGAAGGCGCGCCAGGCCATGCCCACCGCCGCCCTGGGCGCGATGAGCGGCCAGAGGTGGCCCTAAGCTTCGACGACGGGCTGCACCCGCGTGACACGCCGGCCCTGCTGGCGGTGCTGGCCCGCCATGGCGTGACGGCGACTTTCTCGTGGCTCGGCGAGCGTGCGGAGGCCCGGCCCGACCTGGTGCGGGCGGCCGCCGCCGCAGGGCATCAGCTGATGATCCACGGCTACCGCCACCGCTCCTTTCTGCTGGAGCGGACCGACGCCCTCGCCAGTATGCTTGCCCGCACCCAGCTGTTTCTTGCCACGCACAGCGGGCGCGACCCGGCGGCGATCACGGGCGTTCGGCCACCCTTCGGCCACATGAGCGGGCCGCTGCTGCGCTCGCTGCGGGCGTGGGGCTATAAACCTGTGCTGGGGAGCATCATGCCGATCCACTGGCTGCAGCCCGCGCGCCTGAGCGTACGCCAGGTGCTGGCGCAGACGCTGGGCGGCGACCTGATCGTGCTCCACGAGAGCCTGGGCGGGCCGCCTGTGGCCGAGCTGACCGACATTATTCTGGCCGGGCTGCGCGAGCGAGGGCTGGCCCTCGTAAGTGTCGATGCCCTGCGCACCCCACCGGCCGTGCCTCACCCGGCGTAGCCGCTCTGACCGCAGCGTACTTTTCTGGAAGCTTTCACACTAAGGAGTCTTTTCCCGTGGCGAAGATGCTTGAGCCTATCAAGGCCCTGATCACCCCCGAGATGCTTTAGACCGTCGGCACGGTGCTCGGCCTCTCGCCCGAGCAGGTGAAGCAGGGCACGGAGATCGTGATGCCGCTGCTGGCCACTGGCATGGCCCGCGCTTCTGCGACCCCGGAGGGCCAGGTGGCGCTGATGAAGGCCGTGAACGAGGCCGACACCAGCGTGCTCGGCAACCTGAACGGCTTTCTGGGCGGGCTCACCACAAGCGGCGGCGACGACATTGTGAAGCGGCTGCTGGCCGACGATGGCCGCGTGGTGAGCGCGCTGATCAAAGAGCACTCCGGGTTCGACATCGCCCCGCTGGTTGGGATGGCCGCGCCGATGGTGCTCGGCTTCCTCAATAGCCAGGTGCGCAATCAGGGCATGGACACCACCGCTCTGATGAAGGATCTGAAGAGCGCCAGCCGCAGCTACGAGCGCAAAGAGGACGAGAGCTCCGTGATCGTGCGCCAGGCCTTCAAGGCGGCCGACGAGGTGCGGGCGCTGAAGGGCCAGCTGAGCGCCGCCGAGATGGAGCTGCTGCGCGCCGCGCCGATCGCGGCGAG